>NZ_QOBB01000004.1:0-97620 GCF_024704855.1 Burkholderia sp. HAN2018
GTGCTCGCACGTCACGCGGCGGTACAGGCGCGCGCCGACGGCGTGCCCCGGTAATGCGGGCGCCGCCCTTCATCGCTGCACGTCCATGCGCGCGTCGCGCGGTGCGCGCACGCGCCCCGTCACGATGCCGTCCGTTCACCACCCGGCCCGGATAGCGTCGCCCCGCAGCACCGCCGCACCGCCGCACCGCTCGACCGGCGCGGCGCCGAACTCAAACAAAGAACAAACCCTGGAAGGAGACAAACCATGGGCAAGCGGATGTCCGCACTGTGCGGACTGGGCCTCGTATCGGCCGGCGCCTGCGCGCAGAGCACGATCACGCTGTATGGCGTGGCCGACATCTATACGGAATTCCTCACCCATCAGGCCGCGCCCGGCGACAAGTCGTCGGCATCGCTCGTGCGGATGGCGTCGGGCGGCAAGAGCGGCTCGCGCTGGGGCCTGAAGGGCGTCGAGGAACTCGGCGGCGGCTGGCAGGCCGCGTTCCGGCTCGAAAGCGGCATCAACCTGAACAACGGTACCGGCACCGGCGCGGGCGGCTTCGACCGCTCCGCATGGGTCGGGCTGCAGCACGAGCGCTGGGGCGCGCTGCGGCTCGGCCACCAGTACACGACGCTGTTCGACGTCATGGAGCGCTATTCGCCGACGGGCGCGTACTCGACGCTGTACGAGCCGGCCGGCGCGATCGTCGGCGTCAACTTCCGCGAGAACAACGTCGCCAAGTACCTGGCGAAGATCGGCCCGCTGACGCTCGAAACGCACTATTCGTTCGGCGGCACGCCCGGCGCGTTCCAGTCGAACGCCGCCTATGGCGCCGGCTTCGACTATGCCGGCGGCGCATTCTCGCTCGCCGCCGCGTTCGACAACGTCAACACACCGCAGCCGGGCGGCTTCGCGCACTTCCGCCGCTACGCCGCCGCCGCGATCGCGTCCGTCGGCCGTGCGCAGCTGCTGGCCGGCGTCACGCACGGCCAGAGCGGCGTCGCCGCGCCGTCGGTCGTGACGCGCTACACGTTCTGGTGGGCCGGCGTGCGCTACGCGATCACCCCTTACCTGCAGGCGGTCGGCGCGTTCTATTACGAGGACATCCGCGCGCAGAATGCGCCGAACGCGCAGACACCCACCCCGCACCCGGCCAACCCGCAGCAGGTCACGCTGCAGCTGAACTACTTCCTGTCGAAAGCCGTCACGCTGTACCTGGCGGGCGGCTACGCGCGCCGCGCCGCGCTCGATTTCGACAACTACAACTACAACTTCCTCCACTACACGCTGGCCGGCGACCGCGCCAGCAGCGCGGGCCTGGCACTCGGCCTGCGCAAGCTGTTCTGATCTCGCCTCTCCCCAGCCTCAGGAACCTTCGGAGTCTTCGCACAATGAACCGCCGCCACTTCCTTTCCACGCTGACCGGCGCGGCGCTCGCGCTGCCGTTCGCCCACGCCCGCGCGGGCGCACTGCCGGCCGCCGGCGTCAGCCCCGGCCGCCCCGATCTCGCGCAGCAGCTCGCCGACTACGCGGCCGGGCTGCAGTATCGCGACCTCGACGCCGCGACGATCGAAACGATCAAGGCGCACCTGATCGACGCGCTCGGCTGCGCGATCGCCGCGCACGACGAACGTCCGGTGCGGATCGCGCGCGACGCGGCGCTCGCGTCGCCGGGCGGCGTGTCCACGATCGTCGGCACGAACCAGCGCACGAGCCCCGATCTCGCCGCGTTCGCGACCGGCACCGCACTGCGCTACTACGATTTCAACGACGCATACGCCGGCAAGGAGACCGGCCATCCGAGCGACAACATGTCCGCGTGCCTCGCGGTCGCCGAAGCGCAGCATGCGAACGGCCGCGACCTGATCCTGTCGATCGCGATCGCCTACGAGATCGCGTGCCGGCTGATGGACGCCGCCGCGATCAGCCCGCGCGGCTGGGATCACACGTGCTACAGCCTGCCCGCCGTCGCGCTCGCCGCGGGCAAGCTGATGCGCATGCCCGCGCCGCAGCTGGTGCAGGCGGTGAACCTGTCGATCAACAGCCATCTCGCGCTGAACCAGACGCGCGTCCAGGAATTGTCGAACTGGAAGGCGCTCGCCGATGCGGACGCGGCGCGCAACGCGGTGTTTTCGACGCAGCTCGCGCGGGCCGGGCTGACCGGCCCCGCGCCGATCTTCGAAGGCATGGCGGGATTCTTTCCGCAGGTGTCCGGGCCGTTCGCCGTCGACACGCGCGAATTCGGCGGGCGCGGCGGCGCGTTCCGGATCGGCAAGTGCTTCGTGAAGTTCTATCCCGCGCAAGGGCTCACGCAAACCGCGATTCCGGCGGCGCTCGACGTCGCCGCGCAGGTCGGCGACCTGCACCGGATCCGGCGCATCGAGATCGACACGACCGAAGTCGGTTATGTGACGGCCGGCCGCGACCGCGAAAAATGGGCGCCGTCGACGCACGAGACCGCCGATCACAGCCTGCCGTACATCGTCGCGCGCGCGATGCTCGACGGCGACATCACGACCGAGAGCTACCGGCCCGATGCGCTGCACGATCCGGCGCTGCGCGCGTTGATCGAGCGGATCACGGTGCGCGAGGACCCGGCGCTGACCGCCCGCTATCCCGCGCACGCGCCGAACCGGGTAACGGCCGTGTGCGAAGACGGGTCGGTCTGCACGAAGCAGGTGGACGACCTGCCCGGCTCGCCGACGCGGCCGATGCGGCGCGACGACTACGAGGCGAAGTTCGCGAAGAACTGCCGGCGGCACTGGAGCCCGGCGCAGATCCGCGCGGCGCTCGATTACCTGTGGCGGCTCGACGAGCAGCCCGACGTCGCGACGCTGCCGCCGCTGCTCGTCGTCGGCTGACCTGCGTGAACGAACCCTAAGCTTCCGCCGCGACGCCGTGCCGTTCGAGCGCTTCCGCGACCTCGACGATGCGGCTGCGCAGCCACGCGTGCGCGTTGCTGCCGTCGTAGCGCCGGTGCCAGTACAGCGACCACGCGACGGGCTCCATCGCGAGCGGCAGGTCGCGGATCACGAGCCGCGCATCGTCGAGGCTCAGCGCATGCCGCTCCGACATGATCACCGCGTACGGCAGCGCGTCCAGCATGTTCGGCACGACGAGCCAGTGCGGCACGTTGAGCGCGATGCGCCGCGTGCAGTTCATGTTCGCAAGCAGGTTGTCGACCAGGCTGTGGTCGACCGGATTGATCGTCACGTTGAGGAAGTCGAGCGCGAGAAACCGTTCGAGCGTCAGCGGCGTGCCCGCTTCCGGATGGCTGCGGCTCATCACGCAGACCATCCGGTCATGAAACACGATTTGCGACGACAGCGTGCCCGAATGTTCGAGGCCGGCGCTGATCGCCAGGTCGAGCAGCCCCGATTCGAGTGCGTCGGCGGTCTTGGCGGCACTCATGTGCACGACGTCCATGCCGATATTCGGGCTGGTCAAGCGCATGCAACGCAGCAGAGCCGGCAGCAAAAGCAATTCGGTGAGATCCGACATGCGCAACGTGAAATGGCGCTCGGACGTAAAAGGATTGAATTGATAATCCGATTCAAATAATTCCTCGATTTGTTGCATGATCTGTCGAATCGGCATCGCCAGTGCCTGTGCGCGCGGCGTCAACTCCATGCCGACCGCGGTGCGCGCCAGGATCTCGTCCTTGAACAGGAACCGCAGCCGCGCCAGCGCGTTGCTGACGGCCGGCTGCGTGAGGCCGACCTTCTGGCCGGCCCGGGTGACCTGTTTCTCCGTCAATAGCGCATCGAGTATGACCAGCAGGTTCAGATCGATCGAACGTAGATTCATGTTTGCGACCATCCACTAAACAGGTTAAACACCGCCTCCGATTGCGATCGCGAAATTCCGCAATCGGAGCAATCCCCTGATATTTAGTGCAATGCACAAGAATAGTCCAATCTTGACGTATCTATATTTTTAGGTATCGAGCGGTATTGGTTAATTTTTTAAATTAGTGGGTCCGTTTCGCATCGATTCTTCCGGATACCGTGCCAATCGGCCATTTGATTCGCGATTTTTGAAAAAAGGTCGCATTGCAAAAAAATGCGGGCGAGCGCCGCCCCGGCGGCCGCCCGCAAGCTCAAACGGTCGCGACCGGATTCGCCGGTGCGCCGACCAGGCCGCGGATATGCAGCGGCGGCGCGGTCAGCAGAAACCGGTTCCGGCCGTGTGCATGCAGCCAGTTCGCGAGCGGCGTCAGGTGCCACAGCTCGCCGAGGTGAATACCGAGCTTGAACAGGCACAGTTCGTGAAGCGGCATCAGCGCGCCCGGTTGCGCGAGCGGCTGCGCATGTTGCGGACGTTCCTCGATCGCATGGTTGTCGGCCACGAGCGCGGCCAGCCCCGATTCGTCGATCCATTGCAGCAGCCGCGCATCGCTGCTGTCCAGCACGCACGCGCTCGCGACCGTTGCCGGCGATCCGCCGTCGTCATGCAGCAGCAGATCCGCGAAGCCGGTGTGAATGCAGACGATGTCGCCGCGCTCGACCTGCACGCGGTCCGCCTCCATCACCTGCATCAGTTGCGCGAAGCCGACCTTCGTGCGCGCGTCGCCGAAATGACGCCGCAGGTCGATCAGCACGCCGCGCCCCTGCACACCCGTTTGCGCCATCACCTCGATGCCGAGCGCGTGCGCGCCGCCCGTCGCGTCGCCCTCTTGCGGCACCCGCAGATGCTCGCCCATCCGGAAGCCGTTGTAGAACACGATTTCAGGCACGCCGTCGTCGTCCGCGTCGAACACGCCGCCCACGTGCGACAGGCCGTCCCATTGCGTCGAGAACTGCGAGTGCATGCAGAACGAATCGTCGCAGACCACATCGGTTGCGTTCGCAACCTGTTCGTCCGCGCGATAACCGAAATACGGCTTGTCGCCGAGCAGCGCCGGCATGATCGCCGGCGGCCGCCGCCGCGCGTTCAGCCCGCCGCCGCGCGGCACGTCGAGCGGCAGGCTCAGCGAGAACGACAGCCCCTCCCGCACTTCGGCTGCGCCCTGCCGCACCTTGTCCGGCGTCAGCCAGTTCAGCCGCCCCTTCTGATCGTCGGGACCGAAATCGCCCCAGTTCGAGCCGGGCGGCCGCTTTTTCCAGCGGGGTGCATTCAAGATCGGTGTCCTCCTTCAGTGCCCGACGTCAGCGCCGCGAGCGCATCGAGCGGCGCATCGTCGGCGAGCGACCGTACCGCGTCGCGCAGCGCGAGCGCGCGCTCCATGCCGAGCGCCGAACTCGCCGCCAGCACGAATTTCGCGGTGAGTTCCTGTTCGGTCAGCGGCCGCGAATTCGTGCCCTTGCTCGACTCGATCCACGCCTCGCGCACTTGCCCGTCGCGCAGCTCGACGCGCAGCACCGCCGGCAGGAAATGCGGGAAGCGCGCATCGCACCACGGATCGGCCACGCAACGCACCTTCGCGGCCAGGGCGCGCCGTGCGGGGTCCCGCGCAAGCGCATCGTCGAAATCGTCGAACCAGACGCCGAGCCCGCCGCCGCCGAGCAGCGCCGCCGCGACCGTGTACGGCCCCGAGAACGCCGCCGCATAACCGTTCGGCGGATTCGCCTTCAACTCCGCCGGCTCGCCGATCGTGCGCAGCGTCGACGTCGCGACCCGCAGCTCGGCCGACACCACGTCGTCCGCCGTCACGCCTTGCGCCTTCAGTTGCAGCGCCGCGTCGATGCCCGGATGCGTGAAGTGGTTGCACGGATACGGCTTGAAGATGATCCGGCTCGTCTCCCATTCGTCGCCCAGGTCGCGCAGCACTGCGTCGACGTCGGCGAGGTCGCCGCACCACGCATGGAAGAAGCCGAAGCGGCCTTCGAGCGCGGTCGGCGGCGCGGTGACGCCCGCGCCCGCCAGTTCCGCCGCGCTCACGCCCGCATGCGCCGCCCAGCCGCAGTGGATCCGCTTCACCGAGCCGCCGGTGCGGTTCGCTTCGAGCAGGCCCGCGCCCATGCTCGCGGCAATGCCGAGCGCCGCCGCGATCTGCGCGGCGTCGAGCCCGAGCAGCATCGCCGCGGCCGCCGCCGCGCCGATCGTGCCGCAGATCGACGTCGCGTGCTGGCCGCGCTCGAAAAACACCGAATTGCCGAGCCGCTCGTTATAGGCGGCGACGCCCAGCCGGATGCACACCTCGGTGCCGACCGTGATCGCATCGAGCAGCGCCGCGCCCGACGCGCCGCTCGCCTGCGCGGCGGCGAGCGCGGCCGGAATCACCGACGCACTCGGATGCAGCACCGACAGCATGTGCGAATCGTCGAAATCCATCGCATGCGCGAGCGTGCCGTTGACGAGCGCGGCACTCGCGGCCGGCAGCCGGTCGGGCGCGCCGATCACGCTCGCCGGGCCGGTGCCCGCCCAGCGCCGCGCGACTTGCAGCACCGACTGCACGACCGGTTCGTCGTGCGCGATCAGGCTGTTGCCGACCACGTCCAGCACGCGCGCGGCGGCCTCGACGCGCAGCCGGTATTCCAGCCCTCCGGCGCGCACCTCCGCCGCGAAGCGGCCGAGCGCGCCGACGATGCCGTCGGGCGGCGCGGGCCGGTCCGGTGCGACCGGATCGGCAGTGGCCGCCGGAGCGGAAAGCGTCTCGGGTGTGCTCATGCCAGTGCTCCACTGAGTCGAAGATTGTTCGCGAGCGCGAGCGTCACGCGCGCGTTGGCGATCAGCGGCGGCGCGACCACGCGGCCGTCCGGCAGCACGAAGACCGACGACGCCGAGGCCTTGCCCGCTGTCGCATCGACCGCCTCGAGCACCCGCTCGGCCGCGCGAATCTCGTCTTCCGACGGCGTGAACACCTCGTTGATCACCGCGAGCTGCGACGGATGAATCGCGAAGCGGCCGAGGAACCCCATCGACTTGGCGCGCAGCGTCGATTCCCTCAGCCCGTCGAGATCGGGCAGCGTGTGATAGACGGTCTGGATCGGCCCGGCGAGCCCCGCCGCGCGAGACACCACGACGCAGCGCGCGCGGCACACCTCGAGCGTGAAGTTGTCGACGCCGATCTGCAGGTCCGCGCGCAGGTCACTCTCGCCGAGCCCGATGCGCTCCAGCCGCGGCGACGCGGTCGCGAGCTGGTAAGCCGTCTCGACACCGTACGCCGACTCGATCAGGATCTGGATGCCCGCATCGCTGCCGAGCGCGTCGAGCCAGCCGGCCACTTCCTGGATATGCTGCGGCAGGTCGCATTTCGGCAGGCGCAGCGCCTGGAGCGCCGGCTGCGCGATCGCGTCGACGTCGTCGCGACACCACGGGCTGCCGATCGGGTTGATCCGCACGTAGGTCGGCTTCGGCGGGCCTTCCGCGAGAATCGCGGCGGCCGCCTCGCGTGCCTCGGCCTTGTGGCTGGCCGGCACGGCATCCTCGAGGTCGAGCACGATGGCATCGGCTTCGCTTGCATACGCCTTGTCCACCACCTGCGCCTTGTGCGCGGGCACGTAGAGGTAACTGCGGTAGGTTGCGCTGGTTTTCATACAATGCCCCGTTCGGTCAAATCGGCGATCTCGTGCCGCTCCAGCCCCAATGCGCCGAATACTTCGTCGTTGTGCGTGCCGCGCGCCGGTCCGCCCCAGCGGATCGCGCCGGGCGTGTCGGACAGCCGGAACGGCACGTTGTGCGTGCGGAACGCGCCGAGCTCCGCATCGGGCACCGACACGACCGAGCCGAGCGCCGCGTACTGCGGATCGCGGAGCACGTCGGCGACGTCGTAGATCGGCGCGACCGCCGCCTGCGCGCGCTCGAATTCGGCGATCACGTCGTCGCGCGAGCGCTGCCCGATCCAGCCGCCGACCGCCGCATCCAGTTCGTCCGCATGCTTCGCGCGCTCGGCGCCGTTCGCGAACCAGGGTTCGTCGATCAGGTCCGCACGGCCGACGAGGCGCATCACGCGCTCCGCGATGCTGTGCGCCGACGTCGACAGCGCGACCCACTTGCCGTCCGACGTGCGGTACACCCCGCGCGGCGAATTGTTCGGCGAACGATTGCCGGTGCGCTCGGGCACCCGGCCCGTCTGGTCGTAGCTCGCGACCTGCGCGCCCATCGCGGCGAGCATCGTCTCGATGATCGCGAGATCGACGACCTGGCCGCGCCCGGTGTGCTCGCGCGCCTTCAGCGCCGTCATGATCGCGAATGCGGCGTTCAGCCCCGCGACGGTGTCGGCGAGCGGGAACGACGGCAGCAGCGGCGGCCCGTCGGCCTCGCCGGTGACCGACGCGAGCCCGCTCATCGCCTCGGCCAGCGTACCGAAGCCGGGGCGGCTCGCATACGGGCCGAACTGCCCGAAGCCCGTCACCCGCACGAGCACGAGCCGCGGGTTGATCGCGGACAGCACGTCGTAACCGAGCCCCCAGCGTTCGAGCGTGCCGGGCCGGAAATTCTCGACGACCACGTCCGCCTGCGCCGCCATTTCGCGGAAGATCCGCTGGCCGTCGGCCGTGCCGAGATTCAGCGTGACGGCCCGCTTGTTGCGCGCGAGCACCTTCCACCACAACGGCACGTCATCGCGACGCGCGCCGTACTTGCGCGCCGGATCGCCGTCCGGATGCTCGACCTTGATCACGTCGGCGCCGTAGTCCGCCAGCATCGTCGCCGCGAGCGGGCCCGCGAACAACGTCGCGGCGTCGATCACGCGAATGCCGTCGAGCGGCGCCGGTTTGGACGCGTCCGACGCCGCACCGGCGTCGACGCTCCCCATTTCCACAGTGGCCATGCCGTTCTCCAGTCAGATGGATTGCACGGCGCGCCGCACACCGCCATCATCTGCATGACTAATCGTCTTGCAGCGATGCGTGCGCGGCGCGCGACCTGCCGCTCAGACGGCGTTGATCCGGTAGATCGGGAAATACGTCTGGATCTTCCCGTTCAGGTAGTCGGACGCGAGCTTCGGCACCTCGTCGAAATCGAAGATCTCGGTCGGTTCCTCGCCGATCCAGCCGCTCGTTTCCTGGAAATCGCGGATCGTGATGCTGTCGTCGTAGCGCCACGCGTGCGTGTGGATGTGCAGGCGGCGGTTGATGCATTCCGTCGCGCGCAGGTTCCACAGGCGCATCCCGGTCTTCCAGCCGACCGTCGTGACGATACCCGTGCGGCCGACCACGCGCATCGTCGCGCGATACAGCGCGCCGCCGAGGTTGTCGAGGAAGATCGCGACGCCGCGGCCGCCGCTCAGCTCCGCGATCGTCTCCACGAACACGCGCTCCGACTCGCGATAGCTCGCCTGGTACTCCGGATCGGTCTTGTAGCGCTCGTCGTCATACGCGAGGTTCGGGAACTTGCGGCGATCGACCGGCGTGATGCCGAGCTTCGCGAGCTCCTCGAGGCGCCGGTCGTTGCTCGCCGTCATCGCGACGCGAAAACCCTCGCGCTTCGCGAGCTGCAGTTCGGCGAGCGTCGTGCCGCCGCCCCAGCCGAACACCAGGTAGTCGGCCGGATCGACGTCCGGCAGCTGCGAGCGCCAGCACGTCGACGCCACCTTCCAGTTGTCCCACGCGGTGAAGTAGCGGCCGTACGTCGCCCATTGCAGCAGCGAATGACGGCTGTCCGTCGGCACCGCCACGAGGTTGTCGGCGCGCATCTTGGTCCGCTGCGCCATCACGCCGATCGTGCCCGGCGCGTCGTACGCGTAGACGAGCTCGGCGAACCCGTATTCGTCGCGCTTGCCGAACGGCATCACCATGCAGATCTCGCCTTCCTTCAGCGTCTTCACGCCGCTGCCGCGCTCGACGATGCGCACCAGCGCACCGTTGCCGAGCACGATCTTGTCCTCGCGGCGCTGCCGGCAGATGTCGACCGGATTGCGCGACAGCGCGTGGTCGAGGTTCGCCTCCCACGATCCGTACAGCGGCTCGACCAGCACCTCGTCGGCTTCCAGATCGGAGAATTCGAAGGTCTCGCGACGCAGCTCGCCCGCCACGGGCGCCTGCTTCCTGCTCGGTTCCGGTCCTGCGTAGAGAACCCATGCATCGGTCTTGATCATCGTCATGCCTCGGTAAATGACTCTGTTTGAATGGTGCACGCCGAACACGCCGCTTCGTTCAGCGCGAATACGCCTGCTTCAGTGCCGCCTCCACGTCGGCCGTCGCGGCGACCTGCCCGAGCTTCGGGAAGATCTGCGTCAGCGCGAAGGTCTGCGCGTCGGCGGACGACGTGCTGACCGCGTCGCTGACGACGACGACGTTGTAGTTGTTCTCGTATGCCTGGCGCGCCGTCGATTCGACGCCGATGTTGGTCGCGATCCCGGTCAGCACGATGTCCGTGATGCCGCGCCGGCGCAGCTGCACGTCGAGGTCGGTGCCGGTGAACGCGCCCCATTGGTGCTTCGTCACGACGATGTCGGACGGCCCGACGCCGAGCGCCGGTGCAAACGCGCTCCATTCGGGGTCGAGATTCGGCGGCGCCGACGGCGTATCCGTCCTGACCTTCAGCGCGACGCCGCCGTCCGGCTGGTAGCTCGTGTGCACGTAGATCACGGGAAGCTTCAACGCGCGGAACGCGGTCGCGAGCTCGACCGTCTTCGCCACGACCTGCGCGCCGGTGTAGGGCACGACCGGCAGCGACACGATGCCGTTCTGCAGATCGATGGCGACCAGGGCGACCGTGCGATTGAGCGTCGGAGTGGACATGTCAAAACCTCACTTCTGTTGGGGGATGGAAGAAGCGGCGGTATCCAGGTGCCGGCTCGACGCTGCGTTGAGCAGCAGCAGCACGCTGATGACCGCCAGGACGATGGCCAGCTCGCGCAGGCCGCGATCGCTCGCCGGATGGCCGAGCGCCAGCCCGACGAGCGCAAACGACAGGCTGCCGCCGACATACTGCGCAGTGCGGTACAGCCCCGAGGCCGTGCCGATCCGGTCGTGCGGCGCGCTCTGGTAGAGCGCGGCCTGGTTGCCGAGATTGTTGAAACCGTTCGGCACGCCGAACACGATCGATAGCAGTACGATCGACCAGACCGGCATCGCGCTGGTGAGCAGGCTCATCACGACGCTGCCGACGCACAGCATCGCGGAACCGATGATCAGCACCGGCCGCGAGCCGTGACGGTGTGCGAGGCGGGTCGCGAGCATCGTCGCCACGGTGCCGATCCCGGCGACCGGCAGCATCACGAGGCCGGCATCGGCGGCGGACAGGTGCTTGGCCTCCTGCAGCCACATCGGCAGCGCATAGAAGATCGCGTAGAACACCGCGTAGGTGCCGACGCAACGCAGGTACGTACTCGTGAGCGCACGGTTGTCGCCGAGCATGCGGATGTCGATCAGCGGCGTCGCGGCCCGCCGCTCGTGCCCGACCAGCACCGGGCACAGCACCAGCGTCGCGACGAGCAGCAGCCAGTCGGGATCGTGCGTGACCGATTGCAGGAACAGCAGCAGGCTCGCGAGCGTCAGGACGAACAGCACGACGCCCGGCAGGTCCAGCTCCTTCAGCGTGCCCCGCAGCGTGCGGCGTTGCTGCGCGCCGCGCGGGACGACGTCGGCCGGAATCCACAGCCATGCCAGCGCGAACGCCAGCAGCACGATCGGCACGTTGATCCAGAAGATCGCACGCCAGCCGGCGAACTGCACGAGCGCGCCGCCGAGCGGCGGCCCGAACGCGACGGCCACCTGCGCCGCAACCGAGATCGCGCCGAGTCCGCCCGTCGGCGTCGCGCCGTTCGCGTGCCGCTGCGACCACGTGCGGATCATCGCCATGCCGGCCGGATACGCGGCCGACGTGCCGATGCCGAGCGCGACGCGCGACGCGATCAGCCACCCGAGCGACGGCGCGAACGGCGCGAGCGCGGATGCGATCAATACGATCGCGAGGCCGATGCAGAAGATCCGCTTCGCGCCGAACCGGTCGGCGAGCCGCCCCATCGTCGGCTGGCCGACGGCCGTCGCAAGATAAAGGCCCGACACGAGCCACATCGTGTCGATGCGTTCCTGCCCGTGCGGGTTGAACGCCTGCTGGATGCTGACGAGCGCGACCGCGATCATCGACGAGTTCAGCGCGTTGAGCAGCGTGCCGAGCACGATGGGGCCCACCAGCCTGGCCGGCAGGCGCGGGCCCGCCGCCCGCGCATTGCCGCCTGCCGGCGTGACACCGGAAGGCGGGGCTGGCACTTTGGCAGGTCGATCGCGGTTCGTTGTCATGGCATCGTCACAGGGTGGTTTCGCATCGCTCGATCAAATTCGAACGTGCGTTCACCTTACCGTTACGATTGCCGTGAATGAAATGGATTGTTGCGATGCACACATTCGTCGCTTGAATGCGGATCGCGAATCTGACGATCGAGCGCGTCCCCTGCGAGCCGGGAATGAAATCGTCAAACGCCCGGCATTCCTTGCTGGACGGTCATACTCCCGGATCGCGATGAATTTTTTAGATGGAGTACGAAGCGATTTTTTCCGTGCACTCCCTGCGGATGACGATCGTTTTATGCGGCAGCGCAACGGGAATCCAGAGCGGTGGCTCTAGACCGGCACCGCACTCGCGAGTGCGGGAGTAATCGACGTCGTTGCGCCCTGCGCCCGCACGATGAGATCCTGACGCGTTCGAGACTGACGCGGCCGCATGGCCGATAGCCGTCACGACAGCTCGCCGGCGCCTCCGGAACGGTTCCGCGATGAAGCGCGTATCGACCGCGCCGAAGCACGGATAAGCCACGCCCTGGTAACCGTTATCGACGACGCGCTGAAGCAATCGCTCGATGCACGGCGACCCGCCCGATCGCGCCCGGATCGCGGCATCGCGCGACGCCGGACATGCCGGCGTCGCGCGATGCCGCGCTTGCTCCCTGTCATCGATTACACGCCTTGATTCTTCAAGCGGTTCGCGTGCGTGCGGATTACCGCAACCGGATCCTCCACATTCGCGCCGAGCACGCCGAGGATCTGGTTGATCGCATCGGTGTGATTCCAGTGATACGTGCCGAGCACCTGGCCAAACCGCGCGCTGCATTGCGACACGACGCCGTCGTTCGGACCGGCGCTGCGATTGATCATCACCGTGCCGCTGCCGAGGAGTGCCAGCGTCGACGGATCGAGCGCGTTCGCCGGATCGATGGCCCCGCTCGCGCTCGTATCGACGGCCCCAGTCACGCCGGCCACCGTCGCTGTCGGCTGGATCGCCGTGCCGCCCCACGAATAAAGCAGGTGCGTATTGCCGCCGACAGTCTCGGTCGACGCGCCGGTTTGACACGAGCCCGGCGCACCGAGCCCTGCGCTCGGGAATTTCTGGTTGTATGCGGCGGCCTTTGCCGTCGTCAGCACCGACAACGCCTGAATCGCATTCTGGTTCGTATTGAAGTTGCTGCTCGTCAACGTGCCGAGCGCATTCGCGAATGCACCGAGCACGGTCGACGACAGGCCGGTCGGGTCCGTCTGCAACAGTTGCTGGACGAAGTCCGCGAATTGCGAGCCCCAGTGCGGCGTACTGATCGTCGTCACCGACGCGACCAGTTCCGGCGCAACGGACGCAACATAACGCGATGTCAGGCCGCCCTGGCTATGGCCGATCAGATTCACTTTCTGCGCGCCCGTCGCCGCGAGCACCTGCTTCACGAACGCAAGCAATTGCTCGCCACGCCCGTTCGGGCCATCGTCGCTCTGAAAGCCGGACAGATTGGCAACGTATACCGCCGCGCCGTGCGCCTGCAGGTCCTCCGGAATGCGATACCAGTACTCGACGACGCCACCGTACTTGTCGGTGCCGGTCAGCCCGTGCACGAGAATGATCGGGTACCGGGTCGCCGCATAGTCGTCAACGGCGGTCGTCGCGGCGGTAGCAGCCTGCGCGCCGGCCAGCGACAGAACGGTTCCAACACTCGCGGCCGGGGCCGCATTCATTGCGATTGCCACCACGGTCGCCACTGCTTTCGCTCGTATCGATCTGCTCATCTTGCTCTCCATTTTTTACGTACATGTCAGTTGCTCGAGGATGAGGATGCGGAAATCGCTGATGCAGCGACGCTTCCGGCACTGAAGCGTCGCCCGCGCGCGGGATGTCGGCCGTACCGACTCGACGGCTTGGCGCGACGGTTTGGCCCGACGTACTCCGACGCCGGAAAACGAATAAAAACGAACACAAACGAACGTTTTCGCACCAGCACGCGAAGTGAATCACGTTCAACAACGCTGTGCAGGCAGTTAGACAGGGCCCTCCAGTCAGTTGACAACGGGTGCATCAACCGCTAAATCCACCGATCTTCCTCGACGTCTTGTGATCCCGCCGTGACGGCTTTGCACCGGCACGTCGTCCCGCCCGACGTGCCTTATCGAGTTGCCGTCATGGAGCAATGGTCATCAAGGATGCAAAGGAGACCAAACGATCATGTGGAAGAACCCGCATTGCGCGGGTGGAACCGGTTTTCAGTACCGGCAGCACGGTTGGTCTTGGGGCTTTGCAGGCCCGTCGGTTGAGCGCATACGCGCGACTGACGGGCGCATTCGGCAGGCGGTGTCTCGCCGAGCGAGCGCACCCGATCGCGGCCTGCGTGCGGCGAATCAACGTGGAGAGGAAGCGCCGCGCTGACGTCTGCCTCGCGGTGTGCGTCGCGCGCTGCCGTACGGTGCCAGGCCCGGGGCGTCATTCAGCATCCACGTCGCGAAAGCCTGCAACGGCCCCTGGGCCAGTTCGATCGGTTCGGGCAGGACGAGGCAGAAGTTTTTCGTGACGGACCTGCCCGCCGGCCAGGGTGCGACCAGCCGCCCCTGCTCGAGCTCCGCGTCGACGTAAAGACGCGGCACCAGCGCGACACCCAGGCCCGCGAGCGCCGCTTCGATCAGCATCGAATGGAGATCGTAGCGCGCGCCAACCGCCGAATTGCCCAGCACGATGCCGGACTCCTGCGCATAGGCCTGCCACGCGTCCGGGTTCTGCCGCCGGTGAAGGCGTGGCAGTGCATCCAGCGACGGGTTCGCCCCGGCGCCCGCCAGCAACGCCGGACTGCACACGGGCACCAGCACTTCCTCCAGCAGCGGATGCAGATGCATCCCCGCCCATGCCGGATGCTCGAAATGGATGGCGGCATCGAAACCGCTCCCGGCCAGCAGGAACGGTTCCATGCGCTCGGCGATATGCACCGTGACGTTCGGATGCCGGTCCTGAAAGTGTTTCAGCCGGGGGATCAGCCAGCGCGTGGCGAAGGTCGGAATGGCGGCGATATCGATGCTCGCGCCTTCGACGGGTTGCCCCATCAGGTACAGGCTGTCCCGTTCCAGCCGGTCCAGGATCTCGCGAACCTGCACGGCGTACCGCGCACCGTTCGGTGCCAGCCGTACCCGGTTGCCGATCCGCTCGAACAGCGTGACACCCAGGAACGCCTCCAGCCGGGCGATCTGACGGCTGACGGCGCCCTCGGTTCGGGCGAGTTCATCAGCGGCTCGGGCAAAGCTGCCGTGTCGGGCCGCGGCTTCGAACGCCTGCAGTGCGGAATTGCTCGGGATCTTGCGGGGCATGCGTGGCTCGCCGGTCAGGGTGGGTTCGACGTCAGCTTGAGTAAATATCACTGATGGCTGACTTTATTTCGTTTTATGGGCTGCAAATGCGAGCTTAGCATTACGTTACCGCACTGACCATCAAGCGCTCGCTGACGGAAGTGCACCCTGTTCAAAGGACGATCCGATGATCTACACCGTGGAATGCAGCTTCGCCGACGTCGACAGCGAAGCCGAATGGAACGACTTCTACAGCCTCGAAAAGCTGCCTGCCCTGATCTCGGTGACGGGGTTTCACACGTCGCAGCGGTTCAAGGCGATCGGCAGCGGTTGCCCCGTCTATCTGGCGATTCACACGATCGACGGTCTCGATGTCCTGACCGGCGACGAATATCGCCGGAAAGGCGGCGGCAATTTTGCGAAGTGGCAGCAGCACATCACCGACTGGCATCGCAATCTCTATGGCGCTATCGGATTGGCCCCGGCGGTGGAGGAAGGCGAACACCTCGCGCTGTGCGCCGGCGGCCCTGATCCGCTGATCCGGTTGGGCCTCGACCCGCTGGCCATGCAAGCCGTCGCGCTGGAGCAGTTTCCGGCACGACGCTGGCTCGCCGTCGTGCCGCGCAACAACACGCTGCTTGTCGACGAACGCGCGGAAGGCGTTCACCTTTACGCGCCGATGACGGAGCAACTGACAAGCGCACGCGCCCTTTCAACTGCCCAGGAGTAAGCCCACGATGCCGAACGTCACTTTCTCGATCGATGCACAGCGGATGCCCGCTGACGAAAATCTTGCCGAGCTGTCGCGCGACTGCGTCGAGCTCTGTACGCATGTGCTCGGCGCTGAGCTCAAGAACGTCCACGTCATTTTTCAGCCGGTTCTGCACGGGCACGGGCATCCTGTCTACGCGGACATTCGGTATCGCGCCGGGGCGCCCCGCACGTCGGCGGTCATGGACCGGTTCATGGAAGCGCTGGATCGTGCGATCGTTCAGCGCACCGGCCTCACCGCGCGCATCCGGTGTTTTGGTTACACCGCGTCGAACATTCACGCCCGCAACTAGCCCACCATTCGCCGATCCGGAGAAGCACGATGGCCATGCTTACCTTTCCCGGCCAGCAAGTCGGGGATTTCACGATTACCGCCATCAGCGATGGCTACCTCACCGCGAGTCTCGACTTTCTGTCGAATGTCGATCCGGCCGACGCGTCGAACATGCAACGTGACGCCGGGCAGAAAGAGCCAGAAGCCGTACACATCAATTGCTACGTCGTACGCGGCGCGGGCCGCACCGTGCTCATCGATGCCGGGGCGGGCGGGTTCAGGCAATGGGGCGGCCAACTCAGGACGAACCTGGCGCTGGCCGGTATCGAGCCCGCCGCGATCGACACCATCCTGCTGACCCACGCGCATCCCGATCATGTCGGGGGGCTCGTGAACGGTGCAGGAGAGATCGCGTTCCCGAACGCGGAACTGGTCGTGCATCGACGCGAGGTCGGGTTCTGGCAGGACGACGGGAATCTGAGTCGCGCCAGCGAACGCGCACGCGGAAATTTCCTGGTGGCGCGCCGGGTATTCGATGCTTATGGCGACCGGCTTCGTCTTTTCGACGACGGACAAGTGCTCCCCGGCATCGACGCACTGCCGATACCGGGGCACACCGATGGACACACCGGATATGTGCTTGAATCCCGCGATCAGGGGCTTCTTGTGTGGGGAGACGTGGTTCATTTCCCGCATATCCAGATTCAGCGACCGGAGGTGTCGATTGCCTTCGATCACGATGCGTCGTTGGCCGCTGCTACGCGGTCACGGCTTCTGGATCAGGTCAGTTCGGAGGGGCTGTTGATCGCCGGCATGCATCTGGGGGAACGCGGGTTCGCACGCATCGAGCGAACGAATGGGGGATACCGTTTGCGTTATGAGCGCGAGGAATGAAGCAGACGGCCTCCAGATACCGGCCACTCGTTGCGATCGCGCGGACATCCGCATCGCGACCACTGCGCGTCCGACCGCCGCGCGAGCCTGCTCCAAACGCCACTCGCCGCCCGCGAGACCACACATGACGCGTGCGAACACGCAATGCTTCCGCCAAACACCGAGCCGCGTTATTCACCCGTTTGAACCGAGTGGCGCTTTTTGAGGGTTATACGACCTTTGCGCCATACGCCTCGCGTTCCATACTGCACGTGGAAGATCGAGCCGGAAAAGGCACACAAACGCAATTGCGTTTGAAGCCTTCGGCCCGATCAATCACGACGTAAAAATGGAGCAGAAGATGAGGCTTAAAGACAAGTCAGCGTTAATCACCGGTGGTACCAGCGGCATCGGCCTCGCAACC
The DNA here is from genome assembly GCF_024704855.1 of Burkholderia sp. HAN2018. Classification (NCBI taxonomy): domain Bacteria; kingdom Pseudomonadati; phylum Pseudomonadota; class Betaproteobacteria; order Burkholderiales; family Burkholderiaceae; genus Burkholderia; species Burkholderia sp. HAN2018. The sequence continues at coordinate 17,738 of NZ_QOBB01000004.1, forward strand.
GCGAAGCTGTTCATTGCGGAAGGCGCCCGCGTAGCGGTGACGGGCCGCGATGAGACGGTGTTCGAGCGCGTGAAGGCCGAGCTTGGCGAGCATGCGCTCGTTCTCAAGGGCGACGTCCGTTCGCTCGACGACATGCGGGCGATTGCCGCCGAGGTCAAGGAGACGTTCGGCGGCCTGGATGTCGTATTCGCGAACGCGGGCTGGGCGTTCCCGTCCGCGGTCAACGACATCGACGACGCGCTCTATGGCGAGATCATGGACATCAACGTCAAGGGCGTGGTGTTCACGCTTCAGGCGGTGCTGCCGGACCTGCGGCCAGGCGCCTCGTTCATTCTCAATACATCGTTCGTCGCGCAGACCGGCAAGCACGGCATCTCGTTGACCGCGGCAGCGAAAGCCGCCGTGCGATCGCTCGCCCGCAGCTGGTCCTACGAGTTTCTCGACCGCAAGATCCGCTTCAACGCGATCGCGCCCGGTGTGATCGACACGCCGCTGCTCACCAAGTGGGGCATGCCCGACGAATGGGTTCGCGACCGCAAGGCCGAATTCGCCGAAACCATTCCGGTGGGCCGCATGGGCAACGCCACGGACATCGCGTACGCGGCGCTCTATCTCGCCAGCGACGAATCATCGTATGTCGTCGGCACCGAACTGGTCGTCGATGGCGGCGCGTCGCAGCTTTAAGCCTGCGGCGCGCGATGCCTGAGCCCTGCACGTCATCCGGGCTCATCCCCATCCCGATCTCACGTCCGCCACGCCGTTCGTCGCGGCGGCCATTCAATCCGGCCCAATCTGGTTGCGCTCGCAGAGGGGCCGAAGTGCAAGGAGAAACGATCTTGACCGACCGTAGCGAAGACAATGCTTCCGGAACACCGCTCACGAGAGCGGGCCGTTCGCGCCGCGATGCCCTCAAGCTGGGGGGCGCCGCCACCCTCGGCGCCATCCTGGGCGGCAGCGCGTTGCTCGCGCACACCACCCCTGCTCTTGCGCAGGCCGGCAGCAAGGGCGAACTTGCTCCGAATGAACCGCTCAACATCCTGATCGTCAATTACGACGGCGGGACGCTGCTCGACTTCGCCGGCCCCAGCGAGATCTTCCATCGGCTGCCGAATACGAACGTCCGCTACGCGAGCCTCGATGGCGGCAACGTGACGCTCGAATTCGGCGTCGTGTACGGCAAGACCGAGCGGCTGGCCGACATCGAGAAGACGGACGTGATTCTGGTCCCCGGCGGGTCCGATTTGACGGCGCCGATGCGACCCGCGTACCAGGCGCAGATCCGGCGCCTGGCGGAAAGCGCCAGGCACGTTACCTCGGTCTGCAACGGATCGCTCGTGCTCGCTGCAACGGGCGTGCTCAAGGGCAAGCGAAGCGCGTGCCATTGGGCCTTCGTAAACAAGCTGGCCGAATATGGCGCGATTCCCGTTCCCGACCGCTTCGTGGAAGACGACAACGGCCGGTTCATGAGCGGCGGCGGCGTGACGGCGGGCATCGACTTCGCGCTTCGCGTGGCGGAGAAGCTGCGCGGCCGACAGGCGGCCGAATTCACGCAACTCGTGATCGAATACGATCCCGCGCCGCCGTTCCACTCCGGCCATCCGAGGGACGCGCGGCCGGAAGTCGTCGCAATGGTCGACAAGGAATTGCCCGGCGCCTCCAGGGGGCTCGCACGCATTCCTGGCGTTCGGTGAGACATGCGCCGGCAATGTGCGCGGGCCGTTTTCAGGCCTCGATGATCACCGGCTCCGACATTGCCTGCCCGCCCTGCCAATTTTCGCAGTCCTCTCAATTCGATCTATAACCGGAAATCACCCGATGCAACAGAATCGTACTTTCGCTACCGCACTTGCAGCAGCCTGCGTCACCTTTTTCGCGTTTGCAACGCCGGCATCTGCCGGTGGTTCGCAACATCCGCCCGAAGCGGCCATCAAAGCCGAGAATGCACGATGGGCGGATGCCTTCGCGCGAGGAGACTACGAATCAATCGGTCGCCTCTATACCCGCGACGGCACACTCTTGCCGCCCGGCGGCGACAAGGTAACGGGGGGCCGCGCGATCACCGAATACCTCACCAAAGGGTATGGCGGATCGAAGCCTGTCACCGTATCGTTCAGCAACTACGAGTTCTACGGCAACGACCGGGTCGTGACCGAGGTCTCGGATACGGAGATCCATGACCACGACGGAAAGCTCAAATACCGCGGCAAGCAGACGCTCATCTTTCTGAAGCAGGGCGGCGCGTGGAAGCTGCATCGCGACATGTGGAACGATTACGGTCCGCTGCCGACGAATGACCAATGAGCATCCGGCGAAACGGATCATGACCTGCCCGCAGCACGACTAATTCGTTAGACGGACATTCATGGGCAGTGCGCTGATCGGCCGGCAGCCGATCAGCGCGCGCCGTTCGATCGGCTCTCGCGTCGAATCGCTTGCGGCGGGTGCCCATGCAGTTTGATGAAGGCCCTGCGCATCCGCTCCGGATCGGTGAATCCCACCGCCAGCGCAATCTGCTCGATCGGTTCGCTACCACTCTGCAGGCGCAGCCGCGCCGCTTCGACTCGCAGGCGCTCGACCGCCTTCGCAGGTGTTTCACCGGTTTCCCGGCGAAATGCGCGTCCGAACTGCCGCACACTCAATCGTGCTGCATCGGCGAGCCGTTCGACGGGCAACGCTTCGGCCAGGTGCTCCCGGGCAAAATTCAGCGCGATGCGGATCCGGTCCGATTCCGGCTCCATCTGCGACATCGCCGAGAATTGGGACTGGCCGCCCGGTCGGCGATACGGAACGACCAGATACCTGGAGACAGCACGCGCAATCTCCGCACCCATATCCCGTTCAATCATGCCGAGCGCCAGGTCGATTCCGGAGGCGATGCCCGCCGACGTCCAGATGCGGCCCTCCTCGATATAGATACTGTCGCCTTCGACCCGGGTGCGCGGGAAGCGCGACTGCAACTGAGCCGCGTACAGCCAGTGCGTCGTGGCTCTCACGCCGTCCAGCAAGCCGGTTTCCGCCAGCAGAAACGCCCCCGTACACACGCTTGCCACCCGCGAGGCCCGGGCGCCGAGTTTCCTGGCAGCGGCGATGTTCTCCGGAGCCCGCATCGGCTCGATCTCCCCGCCCACGAAAATGACGGTGTCGAACGTACGCCGTCCGATCGGCCGCGTTTCGATCGAAACGCCCGTATTGCCGGGAACCGGGCCGCCGGACTGCGAGATGACCTGGAGGTCGTACGGCGTGTGGCCCGCCACGGTGGCCACCTGATTGAAGGCCGACAGCGGCCCACCCAGATCGAGCACATCGTAGCCACGGCAAACGAAGAATCCGATTCGATGCATGACGAAGTCGTTAACTGAGAACCCGGAAAGTCGCATTTTATCCGGAACCCTCAAATAACGACATTCCGCCTGAAACGAGGGAAAAACGTCCTTTACGCGCTGATCGATTGTCCGTATGTCCAATCGCTGACATCGACCCGGCCGGGACAGGAGCGCGGCCCACGTCACGCCGAATTCACGCTCTGCCACTACATCGGCGACACACGACGCACGCCAGCCAAATTTTGCTTTGATATACTTCGCCGCCCCATTCTTCACGTTCCCGCGGACTTATGACTGCCGCACAGTCGGACAACGCATCATCTGATTTCATGCCGGCCGACCTCAGGCAAAGCGTCGTCACGCAGACGTTGCCGCACTCACAGGTCAGCATCAGTCGGCTGAAGACATCTCGCAGGGATATTGGCCGAACCGCGCCATACGAACTTGAAGACGCCGATCTCGTCGTGTTGCAATTGCGCGCGTTCGGCGAACAGGAATTGTGGCTTGACGGACGTGTCGCTCGTTTCGTCCCTTATCAAGCAGGAACCGTCACGATCCATGACCTCGATCGCAGATGGGTTTCCGACCTGAAGGGAACGTTCGACTGCATTCATTTTCACCTCCCCCGCCGAACGCTGGAGGAGACAGTCGATGAACTCGGGGGCAGGCAGCGGCCACAGCTTTACCTGCCGCCGCATTTGAGCAAGGTGGATCCGATCATTCATCGCCTGGGCCAGGCCCTGCTCCCCGCTTTGGCGCAGCCCGGGCATGCCTCCCGGCTCTTCGTCGACCACGTCGCGCTCGCCTTTCAGGCGCATGTCGCGCGCCAGTACGGCGGCGTCGGCGAGCGGCGGGAGAAGTCGACGGGCAAGCTCACGGCGTGGCAGGAGCGAATGGCGAAAGGATTTCTTCTCGAGCACCTGACCGGGAACATCTCGATTGCCGATGTCGCAAAAGCGTGCGGCCTGTCTCGCGGCTACTTTGTCAAAGCCTTTCATCAGACGACCGGGTTGCCGCCCCATCGCTGGCTGATCAATCAGCGCATCGAGCGCGCAATCATGTACATGCGCACGTCATCCATGCCGCTGCACATGATCTCGGATATCTGCGGCTTCGCGGATCAGAGCCACTTCACCAGAACATTTACGCGCGTCACCGGCGTGTCACCGCGTCGTTGGCGCGCGGACAACATCTGAGGCCTCCGCGATACTCATCGCATCCCCGCCCGGGCATCCTGCCCGGCACGCACGCTGCCCGTTCGGGCAAAATCGGAAACCTTCAGCGAAACCGTATCGGCTTTCGCATTCGAGCGCGTCTTCCGGGCGACTGCCAGGATCGAGGCCAGATGCTCGTAAAAGCATTCGAGCTGTCGCGCATCGGATGCCAGTCGCTCGAGGTCGCATGCCTTCTCGAGAATCAACCGGGAAACATGAAAGCGCTGAAGCCCGCGGCCGACCCGAGCCTGAAACACGACGCCATCGCTGCTATGCGGTACCCCCGCCCACACAAGCGAACTGCGGTCCATGAAGCCTCCGAACATTCTTAATCGTCACATCAATATGCCAGCCATCTCCGACGCTGCATATTTGTATTTCAAAATTGTGGCGCGCGACACATCGGCACGTTCGCGTCATCCGGATATTGCGCTGCAGCAAAAGTGCCCGTAGACTGGGTTCGCGCATCCGATGTAGTTGCCCTGCAGTCGCCCCATGACGGGAGAGCACGCCATGACGACTTTTTCATCAGCACTGAATCAGGCACCCCCTGCCCTCCACGTGTTCCAGCAGGACGGTGGCTGGCATTGGGGTATCACCGTCCCTCGTCCCACGGGGTCCGGCTTCAAACTGATCGCATTCAGTCACCACATCTTTTCCACTGAAGACACGGCCCAACACGACGGCGCTCGAGCGTTGGCGTCCATCGTCGCAAATGACGTGCATTGAACCTCGCGGATCTGGACCCCATCACGCTTCCCGATTCGGTGGTATCCGACATCCGCAAGCAAGGGAAAACGAAAGTCACGGCTGCCGCCGGCAAGGCGGTTGCGAACCGAGGGCGCCGAAGAAGCCGCCATCGCGAACACCGCATGACCCGCGATGAACGCAGTGCGATTTTTTATCGCATTACGGCAGATAAGGCGTGATGTTCGTCAGCGCACGGGAAACGTACTCATCCTTCTCCCCGACCGGCGCAACGTAATGAAGTGCACTGCGCGCGGCTTCCTCGCCCTCGAGGCGCGCGATGATCCATGCGGCCAGGTATTGCGAAGCAAAACAGCCGCCTGCCGTTGCGACGTTACCTCGAGCAAAGAACGGCTGATTGAGGACTTCGACGCCTGCCTCGAGTACCCACGGTTTGGTCGTGAGGTCCGTACAGGCCGGGACGTTGTCGAGGAAGCCGAGCTTGGCCAGAACCAGCGTGCCCGAACACTGGGCACCGATCAGTTGCCGGGCGGGATCGAGTTTCAACTGCTCCATCAGCGTCGCGTCGTTGACGACATCCCGGGTTCGAATGCCGCTCCCGACGATGACGGCATCCGCCGTGCATGCGTCGGCCAATGTCGACTGCGCCTGTACGGTCACCCCGTTCATCGATGTGACGAAATGCTCCGGGCATGAAAGCGTGACCCGCCAGTCGGGCTTCTTGATGCGATTGAGCACGCCCAGTGCGATGAGGGAATCGAGTTCGTTGAAGCCCTGAAAGGTCAGAATGGCGATGTGCATGGGGTGCCCGTGTCCGAAGTCCGTCGATGCATATTGCCAGATCGCCGACGCGAGTGGCCTGGCGTTACGCCGGATTCATCCCGTCGATGCAATCGCCTTGAAGCTGCCGGCGGGCCCCGAACCGCCCGCCATGTTCAACGACCGGCGTGACTCGTCCCGGCACGTCAAGGCTGCCGCTTGCCACGGCCACCGGCGGGTTTGCCGGCCGGCTTGCGCGATCCCGCAGCCGGCTTGCCCGCCGGTTTGCCGCGCGGTTTCTGCACGCTGAACGGGCTGCCGATCGTGTAATCCGGTTCGTTACCGGCCGGCTTTGCGTGCGCCGCCGCAGGCTTGTGCCTGCTTTCTCCACCTTGCGCTGGCGGGCGCGGCTTTTTACCGGCCACCGGCCTGGCAACGGGCGCCGCTTGCTGCACTTTCGGCTTCTTCGGCTTTTTGGGTTTCTTGATGATCTGACCCGTCGCGCTGGTTTCCGGCACGCGGTGTTCGGCCTCGAAACCCGGCTCTTCTTCACGGCGCAGCGTTTGCCGGATCAGCGCTTCGATCGCGGCCAGTTGCGGCGCTTCGTCGGCACACACCAGGGACACCGCGACGCCGCTGGCGCCCGCGCGCCCGGTACGGCCGATCCGGTGCACATAGTCTTGCGCGACGATCGGCAGATCGACGTTGATCACCAGCGGCAGATCGTCGATATCGAGCCCGCGCGCCGCCACGTCGGTGGCGACCAGCATCTGGACTTCGCCCGTCTTGAAGCGCTCCAGCGCGCGCAAGCGCGCGGGTTGCGGCTTGTCGCCGTGGATGGTGTCGACCGCATAACCGGCTTCGTCCAGCATGGCCGCCAGGTAATCCACGCCGTTGCGCGTCTTGACGAACACCAGCGCATGCTCCCACTTGTTCTCGGCCACGAGGTGCATGAAGAGGTCGGGCTTGTTCCGCTTGTCCACCGGCACCACCCACTGCTTGATCTTGCTGGCCGTGGCGTTGGGCGGGCTGACGCTGATGTTGACCGGGCCGCGCAGAATGCTCGCCGCCATCGCGCGGATCTCGTCGCTAAACGTGGCCGAGAACAGCAGCGTCTGGCGCTGGGCGGGCAACGCGGCAAAAACGGCGTTCAGTTCGCGCGCGAAGCCGAGATCCAGCATGCGGTCGGCTTCGTCCAGCACCAGCGTTTGAACCTGATCGAACTGCACCGCGTTCTGGCGATTCAGATCCAGCAACCGGCCCGGCGTGGCCACGAGCACATCCACGCCCTTGCGCAACTTCATCATCTGCGGGTTGATGCTCACGCCGCCATACGCGGCCAGGAATCGCAGGTCGAGGCCCTTGCCGTAAGCGATGAAGCTTTGCAGCACCTGTTCGGCCAGTTCTCGCGTGGGCACCAGCACCAGGACGCGTGCGCGGTTGCTGGACACCGCCGGGCCGTGCTGCACCAGCCGCTGCAGCAGCGGCAGCGCGAAACCCGCCGTCTTGCCGGTGCCCGTCTGGGCCCCGGCCATCACGTCCTTGCCGCCGAGCACGGCAGGAATCGCCTTGGCCTGCACCGGCGTAGGAGCCTGGTAATTGAGGTCCTGCAGGTTACGCAGCAAGGGATCGATCAGGCCGAGCGAGGCAAAAGACATAGACGTATTCCGGGCTAAAACCGCAATTCTAGCGGTTGCCGGACCGATCAAGGCCCGCCGCGCCCGGCCGGAAGCCCGCTACGTGGAACGGCACGGCAAACCGGAAGCCGCCACGGGCGTAAAGCAAAAAGCGCTTCCAGCCCCTTTTCCACTTCAAAAGCGCGCTCGCCGCCGGTCGGTCATTTGCCTTTCCATGGCTTCATGGCCCACGGTCAGGCTGCGCCGTGACGGAAAGGCTGATGTATCGCGTCTCGGGGTCGGCGACGAACGCTGGCTCGCGACGCTCGATGCGGCCCCGTCACGAAAGCCGGGTGATAAGCTCGATGCCGGCGCACTGTCGTGCTTCGACTTGCATCGACACGCCCGGAACCCTGACCCTACGACCGCAACGAGCCACCCATGCCTCTCGCCCCCTCCGTCCTCTCCGCGTTCACGCCAACCGGCAAGCTGCGCGCGTCGATCAATCTCGGCAACCCGATCCTCGCGAACCGCGACCCGGAAACCGGCGAACCGTTCGGCGTGTCGATCGACCTCGCGCGCGCGTTCGCCGAACGCCTGTCGGCCGAGCTGGAACTCGTGGTGTTCGACACCGCGGCCAAATCGGTGCAGGCGCTGACCGACGAGCGTGCCGATTTCGGCTTCTTCGCGGTCGACCCGCTGCGCGGCGAAACGGTCGCGTTCACGGCGCCGTACGTGCTGATCGAGGGGTTCTATCTCGTGCGCGATGCGTCGCCGATCCGCACGAACGCGGACGTCGACCAGCCTCACAACCGCGTGACCGTCGGCAAGGGCAGCGCGTACGACCTGTTCCTCACACGCGAGCTGAAGGCCGCGCAGATCGTGCGTGCACCGTCGTCGCAAGCCGTCGTGCAGACCTTCGTCGACCAACAGCTGGAAGTCGCGGCGGGCGTGAAGCAGCAGCTCGAGGCCGATGCGGCGAAAACGCCCGGCCTGCGCCTGCTGGACGAACGGTTCATGGTGATCCGGCAGGCAATGGGCGTGCCGAAGAGTCGCGGCGAAGCCGCCGCCGCGGCGCTGAATGCGTTCGTCGAGGAAATGAAGGCGTCGGGCTTCGTCGCGGATGCGCTGCGACGGCATGGCATCACCGGCGCATCCGTCGCGCCGCCGGGCTGATCGAAAGCGGCTCGGCAGCAAGCCGCCGCGCGGCGCGTGACCATCAGCGGTTACCATTCGACGGCAAAGGCGACGGCCCTCAGAACCGGTACGTCGCCCCCACCTGCGCGAATCGCCCGACATACGTATAGAGCGACGAATCGTAGCCGGTCGGCCCCGCCATCCATACCGGATCGAACGGCGGCTTGCGATTGAAGAGGTTGTCGATCCCCGCGTACAGCGTCCAGTGCTTGAATCCCGTGTAGCCGATCATCAGGTTGAACTGGCTGTACGACGCAACGCCATCCGCCATGCCGGGGTACGTGCCCGGCGCGAGAATGGCCTGCGCGTAAGGGCCGACATAGAGCCAGCTCAGGGTCGCGTTCCACTGGTGATGGTTCCAGCTCAGGTCGGTGTTCCCTTTCCAGCGCGGCGAGCTGCCGCCGAACGGCTGGTGAAGTGCGCCGTTGTTGCCCGCGTAATCCCTTTCCACGCCGCCAACCGGCATCTTGAAGTGCCACATGTACGCCCAATCGCCGGACAACGTGAAGGTACCGATTTTCGTCGCGACCGTCTGGCGGAACGTGGCCTCGAAGCCGTCGGTGTCCAGCGACGACAGATTGCGATACGGCAGCGTGACATAGGCGATGCTGCCGTTGGCATTGCGAACCACCTGCGACGGATCGTTCTGATTGACCACGACCTGCACGTCGTCCGTGCCGATCACGTTGTCGATGTGAATCTTGTACCAGTCGAAACCGATATCGGTCGTACGCGTCGGCGAAAACTGGAAGCCGACGTTATAGTTCTTCGTGCGCTCGGGCTGCAGGCCGCGATTGCCCGCGCGAATTTCCTCGACGATGTTGTACGAACCCGGATTGTTCGGATCTCGCGCGTCCACCACGCCCTGCGAGCCGAACGTCCGCGACGACGTGTTCTCGATCAGCGTCGGCGCACGGAAGCCGCGATTGTACGAACCGTACAACGTGAGTTCCCGCACCGGCTGAAAACGCAGCGCGAACCGCGGCGAAAACGCGCCGCCGAAGTCGCTGTAGTGATCGTAGCGGCCCGACTGGCTGAACGTCAGTGTCTTCAGCAGCGGAATGTCGAGCTGATAGTAGACGGCCGCGACGTTGCGCTCGCCGTCGACGGACTGGATCGACGGCGACGTCAGCTGGCCGCTCGCCCAGCCCGCTCCCGTGCCGATGTACTGGCTCTGATGCATGAACTGAGCGCCGAGCCCGAGGCCCACGTTGCCCGTCGGCAGCCTGAACAGGTTCGGGCTCGATAGCGTCGCATCGAGCACGTCGAGCTTCGTGATCGCCTGGTTCGACGTGCTCTGGTAAAGGCCGTTCAGTCCGTTCGGCGTCGCGGACGGATTGGAGAAATCGAACGTGCCGTTCCGGATGATGTTCGTCAGCGCGCTGGCGCTCATCTGGTTCGAATAGTTCTGCGAGACCGTGTCCTGCGAATGCGCATACGACGCGCTCCAGTCCCAGTCGCCCGCGGACGGCACCGCGAACGTTCCCTTCACGCCCGTCGCGGCGCGCCAGTAGTTCGAACTGACATGCACCGACTGCGACGCCGGAAACGCATAGCGCAACTGCGTCGGCACGCCGAACGGATTGTAGGGATTACCGGCCGGCACGACGTTCGATACCAGCGCGACGCTGCCCGTCGCCGGATCGTAGGTCTGCGTACTGGTCGTCAGGCGGCCGACACCCCGGTTCGCGACCGTCGTGTTGTTGCTCTCCCACAGATCGGCGAACGCCTGCATCGCGTCGTCGATCCTGAACTCGCCGTGCAGCTTCGCGCTCAGGCGCTCGGTCCACGGCGAGAGCGACGACGCGCCTGCCGTGTTGCGCTGGCAGATCGTGCCGCCTGCGCCGAACGATTGGGAATTCGCGTTGCCGGGTGCGACCTTGCCGCCATACGCACAGGGGTCTAGCGGCACGTTGCCGTTCGCCCTCGCCCAGTACGACGTCGACTGGTTGGACAGGCCGCCGGGATAGTTCGAGAAATTCTGGTTCTCCGTCATGTTCCGGTCGGAAGCGAGCACGCCGTTGTTCTTGTAGTAGCTGAGCGCCGCCGTCACGTTGAAGCGATCCGCGTTTATGTCGCCGAAGCCGCCCAGCAAGCCGAACCGGGTCGTGCCCGCGCCGCCGCCTCCGTTCGTCGCACCGCCGTAGCTGCCGGTCAGCTCCAGGCCCCGATAGTTCTTCTTCGTGATGATGTTCACGACACCGGCGACGGCATCGGAGCCGTACTGCGACACCGCGCCCGTCTTGACGATCTCGATCCGGTCGATGATGTTGAGCGGCAGCGTGTTCAGGTCGAAGAACTGATCGGTGCCGTTGGCCGCGTACGCATACGGGGCGGCGCGCTGGCCATCGATGAGTACCAGCGTGTATTTTTCGCTCAGCCCGCGCAACGCGATCCCCGATCCGCCGACCGCGAAGTTGGCCGTCGCGGTCGAGCCGTCCCCCCAGCTGCTCGATGAATTGGCCGTCACGCTGCGCAGATAGTCCGCGACCGTCGTATGGCCGCTGTTCACGATGTCCTTCGCCGTGATCGTCTGGACCTGGTTGAAGCCGACCTTGTCCGCGCTGCGGATCAACGACCCCGTCACTTCGAAACGCTTGACCGTCAGCGCCTCGTGCGCGCCCGATGCCGGCAACGCCGGCGCCGCGGGCACGGCCACTGTCGACGTCGTCGCGTCGGGTGCCGGCTGCGACTGCGCCCATGCGGACGCTCCCGGTACCGCCGTGGACGCGCAGAACCACGCTGCGGCAATCCCCCTCACCACGCTTTGCTTCATCTTTTTTCCCGCCCACAATCGCCGGCCTGGCCGCGCGTATTCTTTAATACGGTATCTATTTAGAGATCCGAATTCATGTTCGAAATGCAGATCGTTCCGACTCGACGAGGTGCCTGCCACGTTTCGGTCACCGTGCCCGATTCCACGTCAGCCCGGATCGCATGGACGCCGCACGGGAATCGCCCGCGGCGTCGGGTCGACGCTGCCTGGAAAGCACGCATGCGCGAGCGCGCCCCGCGCGATCGAGGCCGAGCGCCTGTCGGGCAAGACGACGGATGCCCGGCAACCGCCCGGACATCCGCCTGCTATTGATGGGAACCCGTCTGCTCGACGATCCGCGAGCGATGCGTGTCCGGCAGCCGGTCAGTCGATGGCCACCGCCACCGACTCGCGCGACAGCACGTGGTACAGCGCGCCGGCAGCGAGGATGATGGCCGCGAGTGCCAGCATCAGCGTCTGGTAGCCATGCCGGAAATCGTCGACCTGCCGCATCAAGAAAATGGCGAACGCAATGCCGCTCGCGCCGCCCACGTTGTGCACGGTCCACGACGTGCCCATCGCCACGGCCGCCTTTTCGCGCGGCAGCGCACCCAGCGCCACCAGCGTCGAGGGCCCGAGTATCGCGCCCCAGCCGATGCCGAACAGCAGCAGCGGCACGACGAACCAGGCTGCGTCGGGCTGCCCCGCGACGATCGACAGCAGAATCGACGCGACGACGAACAGCGACAGGCCGGTCACGATCACCCGCGACGGGCCGAGCCGTTCGCTGCGGCCGCCGATCCAGGACGACGCGATGGAAAACGTGATGGTCGCCGGCAGCAGATACAGCCCGATGGTGATGTCGCTCTTGTGGAGCTGGGTCGAAAAGAAGATCGGCAGGGTGAGCAGCACGATGCAGTAGAAGAACGCGAGAAAGAACGTCGCGAGCAGCGCGGACAGGAACCTCGGTTCGCGGAAAAAATGAAACTCGACGATCGGGTCGCGCGTGCGCAACTCATGCCAGACGAACAGTGCCAGCGCGACGAGCGACACCGGCAGCAACCAGAGATTGAGCCGGCCGCCGTCGACGGACAGATAGCTGACGAGCGTGGTCAGGCCAACGACCAGCAGCAGGCACCCCGTCACGTCGATGCGCTTGCGCGCCTGCGCCTTGAACTCCGGTATCGCCCAGGCGCAGAGCGCCAGGCTGATCGCGATGAACGGAATGTTGATCAGGAACGCGTCGTGCCAGTCGAGCGCGCCGGCGAACAGGCCGCCGATGATCGGGCCGAGCGCCAGCCCGACGCCGTTGGCGCCGAACAGGATCCCCAGCGCCTTGCCCTGTTCGTTCTCGTCGAACGTGTAGCTGACGATCGCGCCCGATACCGTATACAGGATCGCGCAGCCGATGCCCTGCAGGAAGCGGAACCCGACCAGCAGCCAGAACTGATGCGCGATACCGGCCAGCAACGAAGCCGCGCCGAAGATCACGAGGCCGACGATCAGCAGCTTCTTGCGGCCCAGGTTGTCGGCCAGCGTCGCAACCGGCACCATGAACGCGGACAGCGCGACCATGAAGATGGACGTGATCCACTGCGTCGTCTGGATCGGGATCGAAAAGTCGCGGCCGATCGCCGGAAGAATCGTGTTGACGACCGTGAGATCGATACATCCCAGGAAGCTCGCGATACAGATGCCGGTCAGCCCGACGTATTTCCGAACCTTGCTCGATGAATTAGTCATGCGCCAGTGCCTCGGTTTCCTCGTCTGCGTGCGACTGCGATTTTTTCTTGAACTTGACCGCCAGCCAGTTGGCGCGGGCATCGCTCCCGTTCTGCACGAAAATCTCGCGGGTCTTGCTCATCGCGGCGGTCATCTGCTTCGGGTAGATGATGAAATCGATGCCGTCCCGCGCCCACATCGGCATGATGATCGGGCATTCCTCGAGAATGTAGAAGAGCGAGCGATAGAACGCGTCCTCGTGTTCGCGGGTGCCCTGCACGAGCCCGTTCCGCTCCGCGAACACGCCGATGGTGTCGTTGATCGCGTAACGGTATTCGGGATTCGAGTAGTATTCGTTCGTGATCAGATGGTAGTACTGCGAATAGTCGTCGCGGCGCAGCAGGTCGTCCCATCGCAGGATCTCGCGCCGCATCGACAGTTTCGCGAGGGTTCCCTCGTGGTCCCGCAGCCACGCGTCGCCGCGGTCGCGGCTTTTCTGATAGTTGCTGCGCGCGGAGCCGGTCGCATAGTTGTGGCGCTGCAGCGTATCGGCCACGCCGATCACGCATTGCCCGAACCCCGCCACGTTGATCTTGTCGACGGTCGCCGCCAGTTTTTCGCCTTCGTGATATTCCTTGCCGACGCTGATCAGCAGCAGTGCCGTCTTGCCGACGTACTCGTGCGCCTGAAATTTTCCTTGTGCCTGCAATGAAACCTTGTACATGGTCAGCTCCAGTAAACTAAGGGTTCGGTAACGGATTTGATGCCGACGAAGGCACTCAACGTTACCCGGTCGGCGCCCCGGACAGGGCGAACCGCGTGGATGAAACGCGGATTCAGGAAGATCAGGTCGCCCACCTCCGGCTTGATCACCAGGTCAGGCGCGCCCACCTGCTCGCGGCCGATCCCGTAGTGGCGATCACCCTTGAGCGCTTCGTATTCGCGCGCATCGGGTGCGACGCGCCAGAGTTCCAGCTCGCCGCCGTGCGGCGGCACCTGCAGATAGATGTTGGCCGACAGCTGATACTGCAGCGCCCATCCGGTGCCCGCCGGCAGCGTCCATTCCAGGTTGTCGATGTGCGGCTCGAGATCCACGCCGGGCGTCAGGTAGCGGCACACGCCGACGAAGCACTTGCTCCCGTCCACACTTAGCAGCCGTGCCCCTTCGGGCCACGCGTCGTCGAGCAGCGTGCGGAACCGGTCGACCGGCGACGCCAGCTCGCCGAACAACGTCCGAACGCGTTCGATATTGGCGCGCGCATGCCGGTGATACGCCTGCCGCACCTCTTCGGATCGCACCTCCGCGTACGCGATGCCGAGCCGCGTAAATTCAGCTGCGTGACCCAGCGCGCCCCGGTCGGGATGGGCGAACAGCTGCTCCTCCGCTCGCCGGACGACCGCCGGCGGCGTGAACGCACGAATGCGTATCGCGAGCGCATTGCCTCTGCACAAATCGAGAATGTGATCGGCGCACAGCGACGTTTCGTCGACGTCGATCACTGCATGGTCAACCTCTGCCGGTCGGTTCATGGCGTGATGGAATGAAGAAGTGAAAGAAATAAGGGAGCCACGCGCATCAGAGCAGGTAGCGGGCGCGCAGGTAATAGAAGCCGCCGTTGATGCCGATCGGCGACGACACGATGTCGTACTGCGTGCCCAGGAACTGGTTCTCGGACGGCAGCTTGCTCGGGTACACGTTGAACAGGTTGTTCGCGCCCACCGCGATTTCGAACTTGCGTGTCATCGCATAGCGCAGCTCGACGTCGGTGACGTAGCGCGCCGCGTTCGTGAAATGCGCGAAGCGCGTCGTCGAAAATGCATTCGGGCCGCTCCAGTAGCTCTCTTCGCCGGAGGTCGTGCCGTAACGCGTTTCGTGCAGGCTGAGCGCCCATTTGTCACGGTGCCAGGTGCCGCCGACGATGATCTTGTTCTTCGGCGTCGACGACGTGATGTAGCCGACCTGCTGCGCGTTCAACAGCGTGTTGCCGTTGGTGTCGCGGCCCACGCTCGTCACGCTCGTCGTGTTGAAGTTGATGCCGAGATCCCAGTCGACGCTCCCCCACCTCGCGAAGTTGCTGTGATACGTGGCCAGGATGTCGAGGCCGCGCGTGCGCGTATTCACGCCGTTCGTGAAATAGTTCGCCGTCACCGACGGCAAGCCCGCCGGCAACGTGATGCCGGCCTGCGTCAGCGCATCGATCGCGGTCTGTCCGCTATAGGTGCCGCCCTGCACGATCCGGTCGCGGATGTTGATCTGGTACGCGTCGATCGTCACGTTCAGGTTCGGCAGCGGGTTGAGCACGAGCCCGATATCGAAGTTGGTCGACTTCTCGGGCTTGAGCGGCGTCGCGCCGAGGTTGCGTGCGGCCTGCGAGTTCGGGGCCAGTTGCCCGTAGGCGGAAAGCGGCGAGATGTTCAGGTTCGTGAAGTACTGCTGCGCGAGCGACGGCGCGCGAAAGCCGGTGCCGACGCTTCCGCGGACCGCGATGCGCGGCGTGATGTCGTAGCGCGTCGAGACCTTGCCGTTGCTCGTGCTGCCGACGTCGTTGTAATGCTCGAAGCGCCCCGCGAGATCCACCTGCCAGTTCGGCGCGAGCCGGGTGGCGAGATCGATGTAGGTGCCGAGCACCTCGCGCGATTTCGACAGCGCACTGAGCGGCGACAGGCCCGGCAACGCCTGGCTGCCCGCACCGTAGGTCGACGCGGGATCGCCCGCGCCGACCGTGTAGCTTTCGTGGCGATGCTCGGCGCCGACCGACACGTTGAGCGGCGCGGGCAGCAGCGGCAGGTGGAATGCACGCGACAGGTCCAGGTTGTTGGTCCACTGCGTGTTCGTGAAGGTCGACAGGCGGAAGCCGGTCGGCGTCGATCCGGTCGCGGCGAACAGGCTCGTATTCGCCGAATTGACCATGCCGATGCCGATGTTGTCTCGGCCGTAGGTCGAACTGATGTCCCATGCCCAGCCGAGCAGCCGGTCGCCTTTCACGCCCGCGGTCAGCGAAAAGTCGTTTTCGTTGATCGTTTCCTGCGGCGTGAAGCCGTTCGGATAGAGCGCGGGCAGGACCGACGGCAACCGGAAATTCTGGTAGCTGCCGCCGCTCCGGTGCGCATACGTGCCGAAGCCGTACAGCTTCGCGCCGCCTTCGAGCAGGTAACCCGCGTTGAAGGCGACCGATTCCCGCGTGCTGGAAGGCGACCCGAGAATCAGGTTGTCGTTCCGGCCGGTTCGCGGATCGGCGTCGGTTCGCACCGTATGATTCTGCCGGTTGTATTCGGCGCTCAGGTCGACATAACCGGCATCGCCGAGCCTCAGCCCGATGGTGGCCGCATTGTTCTGCGCGAGGCCGTCGCCCTGATAGGTCTGGCCGGTGGTGTTCGACACCTCGCCGCCCTGGTAATTCGACTTGAGGATGACGTTGATCACGCCGGCAATCGCATCCGAGCCGTATTGCGCGGATGCGCCGTCACGGAGAATCTCGACATGATCGATCGCCGTGACCGGGATCAGGTCGACGTCGACACCGGTCGATCCTTGCTGCGGCCCGCGGTTCAGCGACACGTTCGCGGTCGAATGGCGGCGCTTGCCGTTCACGAGCACCAGCACGTAATCGGGGCTCAGCCCGTGCAGCGTCAGCGCGCTGGTCAGGTTGCCCGCATCGCCGCGCATCGCCTGGCGCGCGATCGACGGCGAGAGCTGGACGAGTGCGTCGCGCAGGTTGCCCTGCCCGGTGCGCCGCAGCGCGTCGCCGCTGATCACTTCCACCGGGGCGGCGGCATCGCGCACCTTCCGCGCGCTTTCACGCGTGCCGGTCGTGACGACGACGTCCTGAACGGTGACGACGACGTCCCGGGTATCGCCGGCAGGCGCCGGTTCCGGCTTCGTGCCCTGTGCCCACGCGGCGCTGCCGGCGGTAATCCAGCAGGCGGCCAGCGCCAGCGAGCGGCAACGGGGGATCCTCACGCGCGCAATGTCGTTTCTCTGATAAACCACTTCAAGGCCCTCATTTCAGCGCGCCGCGAAGTGTCGTTTCATTCTCGCGTCACGCTTCTCGTTTGTTTTGATATCAGTGCGTGACGAATCATCCTCCTGGTGTAATAGTTTGTTAAATAACAAATACGCATTTTCATTTATCGATTCATCCGACAATTGCCGGCCTTGCGCACGATTACGCAATCACGCAGAAAATGTTGCGATTGCGTGGCGAATGGAAATGGCACCCGTTAATTTGGTTGATATTGACGATGCCCGACTTGAATAATGAAAATGAATATGCGCACGTTTGTGAAATATCGATTTCGCTCGACAAGCTGCGCATTGCATGTTCGAACCGATGGGCCGGAAAGTATCGTGACGATGTCGACATCATTGCGATGGCGGAACAATCGCAGCCCGGCGGCCCTGCTCCGCTTCGAGCAGTCTCCGCTGATGGGGGGGGCCGGCTTAGGAGGAACGCGTCGGTTTCTCGATGCGAATGGATGGCCAGTCGCCCGGCGTATCCGTTTGCAGCGTGGCAGGTGATCTGCTCGTGCGGGAGCGCCGGGCCTGGACAACACGTTTGCGTCGCCCGGCCGGCGAATGCGATTCACGCGAGGTTGCGCGAAGTTGCGTGACAGTGCGGCGATTGTGCGGACAGCGGCACCCGAGAGGATCGCGCGATCGCGTGCGACCCGGCGGGATACGACTCGATCCGCGCCATCGTTCTTTCGAGCCGCTCACTCCAAGTACTGCTCGTTGCCGATCAGGCCGATCTTCGTCGCGCCTTCGCGCTGGGCGGAGGCCAGCACTTCGGCCACCGCCTTGTAAGGTGCGGACTTGTCCGGGCGCAGCCGGATCTCGTCCTGGTCGGCCTCGGCCGCCACCGCGCGGAACTTCGCGTCCAGCGCGGCCCCGCCGCCCACGGCCGCGCCGTTCCAGTTGACGGCACCGTCCGCACCGATGTCGATCTGCACCACCTGGGGCGGATGCGGCGGTGGCGGTGGGTTCCCCACCGGCAGGTTCATCTTCACCGAGTGCATCTGGATCGGGATCGTGATGATCAACATGATCAGCAGCACCAGCATCACGTCGATCAACGGCGTGGTGTTGATGTCCACCATCACGTCCGGATCGTCCTTGCTCCCTCCGGAGCCTGCGTTCATACCCATCGTTCGAACTCCCTAGCCCCCGCGCGCGGGCGGCTGCGTGATGAAGGCGACCTTGACGACCCCGGCCCGCTCGCATGCCGCGACGACCCGGCCGATGTACCGATACGGCGTGGCCTGATCGCCGCGCACGTGGACGTCCGGTTGCGGCGCCTGCGTCGAAGTCTCCTTCAGGCGCGACACCAGCGTCGGAAGGTTCACATGCTCGGTTCCCCAGAAAAGGTCGCCCTGCCGGTTCACCGCGATCTCGATGCTTTTCGGGTGGGTCTGCAGCGGCTGTACGCGCTCCGCCGGCAACTGCACCTGGATCGTGTGCGTCACCACCGGGATCGTGATCAGGAAGATGATCAGCAACACCAGCATCACGTCCACGAGCGGCGTCGTGTTGATCGCCGAGATCACCTCGTCGTTGTCGTCACCGCCGACACTGATTGCCATGATGCGCCCCGCTTACGACTGAACCGCCAGCGCTTGCGGCGACTGTGCCGCCGGCGTCGCGATGCGGCCCGCCGCGCGCCTGCCGCCCGCGAGCAATACCGTGTGCAGTTGCGCGCCGAAATCGCGCACGCGTTCCATCACGGACTTGTTGCGGCGCACGAGGAAGTTGTAGCCGAGCACGGCCGGCACGGCGACCGCGAGGCCGATCGCGGTCATGATCAGCGCCTCGCCCACCGGGCCGGCAACCTTGTCGATCGACGCCTGGCCCGCGATGCCGATGGCCGTCAGCGCGTGATAGATGCCCCACACGGTGCCGAACAGGCCGACGAATGGTGCGGTGGAACCCACCGTGCCCAGAAACGCCAGGCCGTCCTGCAGTCGGTTCGACACGCTGGTGATCGAGCGCTCGATGTTCAGCTCGATCCAGGTATTGCGGTCGACCGAATCGAGCAGCGCGGTGTCGTGGTGCTCCCCTGCCTCGATCGCGTTCTCGGCGATGAAGCGAAACGGCGACGTATCGTCGAGCTGGGCGGCACCCTCGGCCAGCGTCGGCGCATTCCAGACCTGCTCGTCGGCCGACTTCGCGCGGCCGTTCGCGCGCGCCTGCTCGATGAACTTGGTGACCATGACGTACCAGCTGCCGAGCGACATCACCACGAGCAGCCCCAGTACGAAACGCGCGACGAAGTCGCCGTTTGCCCACAGAGCGCCCAGGCCGTACGGGTTCTCGACGGTGGCCGACGTCGCGGGTTCGGGCGGCGGCACCGGGCGCTCCGATCCGTTCGACGCAGCCGGCGCCGCCACGATCGGCGCTGCGCCGGATGCTGTCTCGCCCCGTGCCGCAGCCTTCTCCTGGGCAAGCACGGATTGCGGGGCGACCAGCGTGCCGCTCACGCCGGCAGCGATCATCAGGCTTGCCGCCAGCGCGGCCCGAAAATGCTTTCTCATACGCACTCCATATCTATTTCGGATCGATCCGGGAAGCAGGCGGCGTCTGCCGCGTTGCCTTCCCCGTCAGTTCAGGTTGAAGGAAAACGGTACCCGCACACGCACGGATTGCCCCTGGGCGATACAGTTGAAGCGCTTGACCGCATTGAGCGCCGCACGATTAAGCACCGGGTCGGCCGGCTGCGCGACCCGCAGGTTCGTGACGCGGCCGTCCGGATCGACGGTGAACTCGACGGTCACGTCACCCGTGATGTTGTTGTCCTGCGCCTCCGGCGGGTAGACGATCGACGACCGGACTTCGTCCGAATTCGGGCAGACCACGCCAATCTCGCGATTCACCGGCTTGGCAACCGGCACCGGCGCCGGCGCGGGTGGCGCTTCGTGCACCGGTGCGCTCTGGACCGGCGCGTCCTGGTGCGTGATGGTGGCGGGCGGCGGGGCCTGCACGTGCACCTCGGGCGGCGGCACGAACGGTGGCGGCGGCGCCGTCACCCGCGGCTTCGACACGACCTTTTCGACCGGCTTCGGTGGCGGCGGTGGAGGCGGCGGCTTCACCGGTGCGATGATGCGTGCCTCGATCGGTTGCTGGACGATCTGGACGACCCGCGTCGCGAGACCGTTCACGAGCGCCCAGATCAGGACGAGATGCAGCGCAATGGCGATCGCGATGCCGCCGAAGCGGCGTACCGGATGCGTCTGCTTGTTGCCGAAGCGGCGCGGGCGGCCGATTGCCGCGAGCCGGGATGGAGAGGCGGTTGTCATGTTCGGTCCAGTTGCAACGAGATCGAAGGTGCGGCGTGCCCGGCGGCGTCCGGTCCGTCGCCGACTTCGATCACGTGCGCCATTCGATGGAATGTCATGTCGATCGCATCAGGCCGCGGCGGGCTCGCGCCGGTCGACCGGCTGCCACCCGAGTGCCGGGGCGATACGCGTGATGAAGTCCTCGAGAATCTGCCGGTAGTTCTCGAACGGCAGGTCGTAAGGCAATTCGAGGCGCAGCTCCCGCACCTGTCCGACCACCGGGTCGGCCAGCAGCCGCTCCACGATCTCGTCCGAGCTGCCGACGAGATCCGGTGCGAACAGCGTGCGCCGCTCGCCCTGCGGCGCCAGCGTGCGGGCATGACGCGCGTCGGCAAATGCGCGATAGCGTTCGCGCTCCTTCGCGCTCGCGCCGTCGGTCGGGACGATCACGCGCCCCAGCGCGATCCGCGGAGCGTGAGCTTCATGCCAATGGCCGCGATACAGATCCAGTTGCCGCAACTGGGCGTCGATATGGCTATCGGTGCCCTCGCCCGTGGTTATATTGCCGATCAGCAGGTTGAAGCCGTTCCTGGCGGCCCATTCGATCGATCGCCTGGAACCGCCCCCGTACCAGAGTCGCCCCGTCAGGCCGGGCGCAAACGGACTCACGCGCGGCCGGACCCGGCCGGCGGCCGATTCGACGAACGTGTCGTCGTCGCCGAGCCAGTCGCCGGCGAGATTGCGGCGCAGGCGTGCCACACGCGCGTGCGAGAAGTCGACGAGATCCGGATCGGTGTCGAACAGCCGCTCGCCCAGCAGCGCGCCGTGATTCGGTGCGCCCGCACTGAGCCCGACATTGAGCCGCCCGCGCGAGAGCACGTCGACGGTCGCGAGATCCTCGGCCAGCCGGAATGGATTCTCGTAGCCCATCTGGATGACCGCGGCGCCCAATCCGATCCGGGTCGTGCGCTGGCTCGCCGCCGCGAGAAACGTGGCGGCCGACGAGACGGCGCGCTCGAGGTGGCGTTGCCGCACCCACGCGCTGTCGTAACCGAGCGCTTCGCCCGCGCCGAACAGTTCGAGCGTCTGCTCGAATCCCGCCGCCGCGTCTTCACCGGCGTAATTGCCCGGTGTCAGGAAGGCAATATGATCAATGCGGACATTGCTCACTTTCGTATCCTTCGTCATTGGGTCTGTCTGGTGGTACACGCGCCGCGTGCTGTCGGCCCGGGATCTGCCCAATCTGCCTGTCGGCAGGCATGACGCACGACCAGCACGGCACCATCGACCAAAACGCGCGCGCTCGCCTCTTTGGCGAGCGGGTTTTTATCGGGGATCGAAAAAAGGAAACGCGACATCGAACTCAACCTCGCGAATGGCCGGGCTGACCGGATTCAAACTTTCATGAAAATGCGTCGAATAGGCAGGTAATCTCGAATGTCGATTATGGAGAACGTGCGACTGCCCCGTTGCGGTCATTTCTTCTATGAATATGACGCGCGGATCAAAACCGATAGCGCGCACACACATAATGGAATTCGCGATTGATTCAGGCGTGGCCCCGCAAATCCGGGCAGGTGTGTAAGTGGAACGCTCGATCCGTTGGCCCGCGATAATGCCGGCCCAGGAACCTGGACGATGAAGAAGAGAACCCGACGGTCACACCCGACGGGGTTCGATGCAAAAGTGCTGCGCTTGCAGCGCCAAAAGCGAGCGGACGCTGGCCGCACTGGCACAACGGTTCGATGTGCAACCGAGCCCGATCACGGAATGGATGCGACAGCGCGAAAACGCGTGGGGAATGTGTTTCAAGTGACGGGCACGCGATCGAGCGAGCCGCGGACAGACTTGACGGCGCCGGTCGACACCAGAAAACGAAGCTCCGATAGCGCGAGGTTTCGCGTATCGAAAGCGGGGTAACGGCGCCACACCGGAGCCATTACCCCACGTCTTGAAAGAAAAGAACCGAGCCCGTTAGCCGGGAGGCAATCCCCCTGGCACCGAGGCTCTCAACACGAAGTGCCCGCGCTCACCCTACCCGCGCTTCTCCCTCGCGCTCGGCTTCCCCTTCGCCCGTGCCCGTTCGCGCGAGCACCGGCTTGAGCGCCTGCCCCGTATGGCTCGCACTCACCTGCACGAGCGCTTCCGGCGGCGCCGCCGCGACGATCGTGCCGCCGCCCACGCCGCCTTCCGGCCCGAGATCGATGATCCAGTCGGCTTCCGCGATCACGTCGAGGTCGTGCTCGATCACGACGACGCTGTGCCCCGCATCGACGAGCCGGTGCAGCACGCGAATCAGCTTCGCGACGTCCGCCATGTGCAGGCCGACCGTCGGCTCGTCGAGCACGTACAGCGTGTGCGGCGCCTTCTGGCCGCGCCGCGTGATGTCGTCGCGCACCTTCGTCAGCTCGGTGACGAGCTTGATGCGCTGCGCCTCGCCGCCCGACAACGTCGGCGACGGCTGGCCGAGCGTCAGGTAGCCGAGGCCGACATCCTTCATCAACTGCAACGGATGCGCGATGTTCGAGATCGGCGCAAAAAACTCCACCGCCTCGTCGATCTCCATCGTCAGCACGTCGCCGATGTTCCGGCCGCGCCACGTGACGGCGAGCGTCTCCGGGTTGAAGCGCTGCCCGTGGCACACGTCGCACGGCACCTTCACGTCGGGCAGGAAGCTCATGCCGATCGTGCGCACGCCTTGCCCTTCGCATGCGGGGCAACGCCCGTCGCCGGTGTTGAACGAGAAGCGCGACGCCGTGTAGCCGCGCGCACGCGCTTCCAGCGTATCGGCGAACAGCTTGCGGATCGTGTCCCACACGCCGATATAGGTGGCCGGACACGAGCGCGGCGTCTTGCCGATCGGCGTCTGGTCGACTTCGAGCACGCGGTCGATCTGCTCCCAGCCGCTCAGCGATTCGCAGCCCTGCCACGCATGCGTGACGTTCAGCGACGGCCGCGGCGCACTGCGCGCGAGCACGCTCGAACGACGGTTGGTAGCCGGCGTGTCCTGCTGCGCGGCCTTGCGCGCGCGGCGCGTGGCCGGCGACGACAGCACCGAGCGGCCGACCGCGTCGAGCAGGTTCGTCATCAGCACGTCGCGCGCGAGCGTCGACTTGCCCGAGCCGCTCACGCCCGTGACCGCGACGAGCCGCGCGAGCGGAATGCCGACCGTGACGTCGCGCAGGTTGTGCAGCCGCGCACCGTGCACGGTCAGCCAGGCTTCCGGCACGGCCGCGCCGCCCTTCTTGCCCGGCAGGCTCACGCTGCGGCGTGGTTGCAGCGGATGCGTCATCGGCTGCGCGAGCAGGCGGCCCGTCACGGAATCCGGCTGCGCGGCCAGATCGGCGACCGCGCCCTCGGCGACCAGCGTGCCGCCGCGCTTGCCCGCGCCCGGGCCGACGTCGATGATGTGATCGGCGCGGCGGATCGTGTCCTCGTCATGTTCGACGACGACGAGCGTGTTGCCCTTGTCGCCGAGCTTGCGCAGCGCATCCAGCAGGATCTGGTTGTCGCGCGGATGCAGGCCGATCGTCGGTTCGTCGAGCACGTAGCAGACACCCTGCAGGTTGCTGCCGAGCTGCGCGGCGAGCCGGATGCGCTGCGCTTCGCCGCCCGACAGGCTCGGCGCCGCGCGATCGAGGCTCAGGTAGCCGAGCCCGACCTCCTCGAGAAACGCGAGGCGGCTGCCGATCTCGCTGACGATGTCGCGCGCGATCTGCGCGTCGCGCCCCGTCAGTTCCAGCCCGTCGATCCAGCGGCGCGTGTCCGACACCGTCCATTGCGCGACCTCGACGATCGGATGCGCGTCGAACGTCACCGCCCGCGCGGTCGGGTTCAGCCGCGTGCCGTTGCAATCCGGGCACGGCTCGTTGCCGACGCCTTCCGGTTCCTGTTCGTCCGACGGCAGCGTCTGCTCGCGGCCGCGATCGTCCCCGGCGAGCACCGTGTCGTCATACGCGGCGCGCTGTTCGCGCGTGAGCGTGACGCCGGTGCCGACGCAGGTCGTGCACCAGCCGTGCTTGCTGTTGTACGAGAACATCCGCGGGTCCAGCTCCGGGTAGCTCGTGCCGCACACCGGGCACGCGCGCTTGACCGACAGCACCTTGACCGTGCCGACCCGCGCGGTCGAATGATCGTTCTGCATCGCGTCGTGCAGCCCGTCGAGCGGCGCGAGCAGATGCATCACGCCCTTGCCGAGCTCGAGCGTCTCGTCGAGCACGCGTCGCAGTTCGGCTTCGTTGTCGGGGGACACGACGATATCGGCGACCGGCAGCTCGATCGTATGCTCGCGGAAGCGGTCGAGCTTCGGCCACGGATCGACCGGCACGAACTCGCCGTCGACGCGCAGATGCGTGCTGCCGCGCGCCTTCGCCCACTTCGCGAGATCCGTATACACGCCCTTGCGGTTCACGACGAGCGGCGCGAGCAGCCCGACGTGTTCGCCGCGATGATCGCGCAGCAACTGCGCGGCGATCGATTCGACGGATTGCGACGTGACCGGCGTGCCGTCGTGGATGCAATGCTGCAGGCCGAGCTTCACGTACAGCAGCCGCAGGAAGTGCCACACCTCGGACGTGGTCGCGACCGTGCTCTTGCGCCCGCCGCGCGACAGCCGCTGCTCGATCGCGACGGTCGGCGGAATGCCGTACACCGCGTCGACTTCGGGGCGGCCGGCCGGCTGCACGATCGAGCGCGCATACGCGTTCAGCGATTCGAGGTAACGGCGCTGGCCTTC
This sequence comes from Burkholderia sp. HAN2018, assembly GCF_024704855.1. Taxonomy (NCBI): domain Bacteria; kingdom Pseudomonadati; phylum Pseudomonadota; class Betaproteobacteria; order Burkholderiales; family Burkholderiaceae; genus Burkholderia; species Burkholderia sp. HAN2018. Next base: position 43,036 of record NZ_QOBB01000004.1, read on the forward strand.
GTGGAACAGGATGTCGAACGCGAGCGTCGACTTACCGGAACCCGACACGCCGGTGATCACGTTGAACTTGCCGTGCGGGATGTCGACGTCGAGCGCCTTCAGGTTGTGCTCGCGCGCGTTGACGATCCGCACGACGTCCTCGCCTTCGATCGCACGCCGCTCGCGCGCCGCGTTCAGCACGGCCTGCAGCGGCTTGCCTTCGTCGGCGAGCGCCATGTCGGCATCCATCGCGCGTTCGTACTGCAGCAGCGCCACGCCGGTATGCGATTCGGCGCAGGCTTTCACGTCGTCGGGCGTGCCCGCGCACAGCACGAGGCCGCCGCCGTCGCCGCCTTCCGGGCCGAGATCGATCAGCCAGTCGGCCGCGCGGATCACGTCGAGGTTGTGCTCGATCACGATCAGCGAATGGCCGACCGCGAGCAGCTTGCCGAACGCCTGCATCAGCTTCGCGATGTCGTCGAAGTGCAGCCCGGTGGTCGGCTCGTCGAACATGAACAGCTTCGCCCGCGCGATGCGCGCCTCTTCCGTGACGACCCGGCGGCCGTTCACGGCCGCCGCCGATTCGGCGAGGAAGCCGGCCAGCTTCAGGCGCTGCGCTTCGCCGCCCGACAGCGTCGGCACCGGCTGGCCGAGCTTCACGTATTCGAGGCCGACGTCGACGATCGGCTGCAGCACGCGCAGCACCTCGGCGTCGGTCGCGAAGAACGCGGCCGCTTCGCTGACGGTGAGATCGAGCACGTCGGCGATGCTCAGCGCGCGGCCGTCGCGCTCGATGCGCACTTCGAGAATCTCCGCGCGGTAGCGGCTGCCGTCGCAGTCCGGGCAGCGCAGGTAGACGTCGCTCAGGAACTGCATCTCGATGTGCTCGAAGCCCGAGCCGCCGCAGGTCGGGCAACGGCCGTCGCCCGAGTTGAAGCTGAACGTGCCGGCGCCGTAGCCGCGTTGCAGCGCGAGCGGCGCCTTCGCGAACAGCTTGCGGATCTCGTCGAACGCGCCGACGTAGCTCGCCGGGTTCGAACGGGTGGTCTTGCCGATCGGCGACTGGTCGACGAACACGACGTCGCCCACCTGGTCGGCGCCCGTGAGGCTGCGGTACGCGCCCGGCGACTCGGTCGCCTTGCCGTGGTGCCGCGCCATCGCCGGATAGAGCACGTCCTGCAGCAGCGTGGACTTGCCGGACCCCGACACGCCCGTCACGCAGACGAGCCGCTGCAGCGGGATCTCGACCGTCACGTCGCGCAGGTTGTGTTCGCTCGCGCCTTCGAGCACGATGCGCGGCGTATTCGCGTCGACCACCCGGCGCGCCCAGTTCGACGCATGCGCGACATGCTTGCGGCCGCCGAGATACTCGCCCGTCAGCGTGTGCGCGGAGCGGATGTCGCCCGGCGTGCCGTCGTAGACGATCGTGCCGCCGCGCTCGCCGGGGCCGGGCCCCATGTCGATCAGGCGATCGGCCGCGAGCATCACCGACGGATCGTGTTCGACCACCACCAGCGTATTGCCCGCGTCGCGCAGCCGCTGCATCGCCTCGACGATCCGCGTGAGATCGCGCGGATGCAGCCCGATGCTCGGTTCGTCGAGCACGAACAGGGTTTTCGTGAGCGACGTGCCGAGCGCCGTCGTCAGGTTGATCCGCTGCACCTCGCCGCCCGACAGCGTGCGGCTCTGCCGGTCGAGCGTCAGGTAGCCGAGCCCGACGTCGCACAGGTATTTCAGGCGCGTGCGCACCTCGGCGAGCAGCAGCTTCAATGCATCGTCGAGCAGCGCGCTCGGCAGGCTGATGTCGTCGAAGAAGCGGCGGATGCGCTCGATCGGCAACAGCATCAGGTCGTGCACGGTCAGGCCCGGCAGCGCTTCGAGCTGCGCGCGGCTCCAGTCGACACAGCGCGGCATGAAGCGGCCGGCCGGCGCGAGCACGCCGTCGGCGTTCTCTTTCGAGCCGAGCCGCCACTGCAGCGATTCCGTCTTCAGGCGCGCGCCGCCGCACACGTCGCACGGCGTGTAGCTGCGGTATTTCGACAGCAGCACGCGGATATGCATCTTGTACGCTTTCGACTCGAGATAGCCGAAGAAGCGCTTCACGCCGTACCACTGGCTCTGCCACTTGCCGTTCCAGTCCGGCGAACCGTTGACGACCCAGTCGCGCTCGGCGTCCGACAGCTCGGCCCACGGCGTGTCGCGCGGGATGCCGGCTTTCGCCGCGTAGCGCATCAGGTCGTCCTGGCACTCCTTCCACGCGGGCGTCTGCATCGGCTTGATCGCGCCGCCGCGCAGCGTCTTGCGCGCGTCGGGAATCACGAGGCCGAGATCGACGCCGATCACGCGGCCGAAGCCGCGGCAGGTTTCGCACGCGCCGTACGCCGAATTGAACGAGAACAGCGCCGCCTGCGGCTCCGCGTAGCGCAGGTCGCTGTCGGGATCGTGAAGCCCGGTGGAGAAGCGCCACACCTGCGGCTCGGCGATCGCGTTTTCCGCTTCCGGCGCCAGCACGTACACGTTCACGCGCCCGCCGCCGCGCTTCAGCGACGCCTCGATCGCCTCGACCACGCGCACCTTGTCGGCCTGCTGCACGCGGAAGCGGTCGGCCACCACGTCGAGCACCTTGCGCGGCCCGGTGGGCGACGCGACCTCGCGCTGCGCCTGCACCCTCGTGTAACCGCTCGCGGACAGCCACTGCGCGACTTCTTCATCGGACGCCGTTTCGGGCAGCTCGACCGGGAACGTGACGACGACGCGCGGATCGTCCGCCTGCGTGCGCGCGACGAGCTCAGCGTAGATCGTCTCCGGCGTGTCGTGCCGCACCTGCCGCGCGGTCTTGCGGTCGAACAGCTCGGCCGCGCGCGCGTACAGCAGCTTCAGGTGATCGTTCAGCTCGGTCATCGTGCCGACGGTCGAGCGCGAACTGCGCACCGGGTTGGTCTGATCGATCGCGATCGCGGGCGGCACGCCGTCGACCCGCTCGACCTGCGGGCGGTCCATCCGGTCGAGGAACTGCCGCGCGTACGCGCTGAACGTCTCGACGTAGCGCCGCTGGCCTTCCGCGTACAGCGTGTCGAACACGAGGCTCGACTTGCCGGAGCCCGACGGGCCGGTGACGACCGTCATCTCGCCGGTGCGCAGGTCGAGATCGAGGTTCTTGAGGTTGTGCTGACGTGCTCCGCGAATGCGGATCAGATTGCTGGATGACAATTTGCCTGCCCGTCTGAATGAGTTAACCAGAGTGCCCGGTGCCGGAACGCTGCGGCGGATGCCCGCAGGCGCGGCGCACGCGCCGCAAGGGTTGCACCTGTGCGGCCCGATTTCGACGGACACTATACTGTATATTCATACAGTTTTCCATGACGACCCTGAGGGCGGCATGGGATGGGGGTTGGGGCCGGGACTGCTGCAGGGAGCGATACGGACGCCCGGCCGTCCGACCCGGTTCAGCCAGGCGCGGCCATTCCGCGATGACGCATTTATACTCCCCGACCCGGCAATCCGCGTAATACGACAAGGAAAATGAAAGCAAAAGCATTGCTCATCACTTCGCTGGGAGCGTGGGTGTTGACTCAGCCGTCACTCGCCTTCTCGCAAAACATCAACGGAAAAAATCTCTTCATACAGAGATGCGTGATGTGCCATGGCGCAGATATCAAGGGCACCGGGCCATTGGCCAGGAAAAGCAATCCCCCCACGCCCGACCTCACGACTGCCGCGTTCAAAAAGCGGCTCCACGATTATCCAGGCGTCATCGTTTCGTCGGTAATACTTCGCCCGAACGGGGACCTGATTCCGAGAACCTTGAGGGAGAACGGCGTAAAGCTGGCGCCGCACGCCTGGACCGTCCAGGATTTTCGCGACCTGAATCAATACATGAGCGACGTGATTTCCAACAGCCGATGATTCCGTGTTGACCGGCTGACCGCTCCGGGTCGTTTCGAGCCGGTAACATACCGCCGACGCGATATCCGGCGGAGGCATCAACCTTCCGAAAATGGTGCCGTTGCCCGGGTCGGACTTCGGCACGCAAGCCGTGTGTTGCGCCATCCTGATTCGACGCACCTGCCCGGGCGCAGCCCGTGCGATGATGCGCGCTGATCAACATGAGAAATGGAATGACGACTACCTTCGACGAGGCGACAACGGCGGCGATCGCCGCGTTTGCCCAACTGGATTTCCACACGGCCGTGCAAGCGATGCGCGCCGAAGCCGACTACGACCGCGAAATAGACCAGTGGATCTCGCGCTACATCGACGAGCACGGCGGCGGCGCGGACGATGCGGAATACGACGCGTTGCACGCGCAGGCCCAGGCAACCCCGGAATTCGCGCAGTTCGTCGATGCGGCTCGCCGCGAGATCCTGGAATACTTCGACGTGACCGACGATCAACTGGACTGGATGGTCCTGCTGCGCAACGACGACAGCGACGAGCTTTGGGCGGAAGTCAACCGGCAGCGGACCGCGCTGGGAACCGGTGAAGTGCGCGGCGATCTCTGACCCTTGCCTGCCATCCGGATTTCGCGTCGCGCTGGGTGCGTGGCTCGAGTCCGATCAGTCATGAGGTGGGCCGGGCATCACGTATCCCGGCCACCCGCTCGCCCCTGCCCTGCTACGCCTTTTTCGCGTAGGCGCCACACCAGCCTTTCGCATTGACCTGCTTGCCGCCGAAAATGGTGCACGGCGCCGTCGCCGCACCGGTCTTGCCCTGGAAGAACTGGCAATTCGCGCAGGCCTCGCCCGCCTGAAATTTCGGGAATTTCGCATGGTCGACCCGGCTTGCATCCGTCTTGTAGCCGAGGGCCTGGGCGTTTGCATCGGTTTCCTGCACGGCACCGGCCCCGGCATCTGCCGCGGCCGCGCGGCGCCCAACGGCCAGCGCGGATGCCAGAACGGTGGTGGCAGCGATAAAACGTCGGCGTGAAAACTTCATCTTGCCCTCCTCGAGGTTTGCATGGCCGGATGACCGGCATCCTCCGATGCCGCGAAGCCGCCCGGCGCACAACCGCGGCCCGTCACCGTACCCGTCGCGCCGCGACACGTTCATCCCCTGCGAAGGAATCACCGAAAAAACAATTCCCGCATCCCGAACGTGTGATGCGCCTCGGCCGCCATCAGCACCATGAGCACCAGCAGGCACAGCGGCGGCACGAGGATCGCGTACACCAGCGCCAGCCGCTCCCACATCATGTGCATGAAGATCGACACGATCAGCCCGGCCTTGGCGATCATCAGCACGACGATCAGCACCCAGCGCAACAGGCCCTGCACGTTGAAATAGTCGACCAGGTACGACAACGTGCTCAGCACGAACAGCAGGCCCCAGATCTTCAGGTAAAGGCCGATCGGATGCTGCTGGCCGTGCGCGGCGTCGGGTCGATCGGCGGGATCGGTATGGTCCATGGCCTGCCTCACCACAAGTAGAACAGCGCGAAGATGAACACCCACACCAGGTCGACGAAGTGCCAGTACAGGCCGGCGATCTCGACGATCTGGAAGTTGCCGTGTTCGGCGAACCCCGGCTGCAGGATCTTGCGCGCGATCAGCAGCAGGTAGATCACGCCGCAGGTCACGTGAAAGCCGTGGAACCCGGTGATCGTGAAGAAGCACGCGCCGAACTGCGCCGCGCCCAGCGGATTGCCCCACGGGCGGATGCCTTCCCGGAAGATCAGATTGCTCCATTCGAACGCCTGCAGCGACACGAAGGTGGCGCCCAGCAACGCGGTCGCCAGCAGCAGCGCGGCGGCGGGCCTCGCGTTGCGCCGGTAGCCGAAGTTGACGGCCATCGCCATGGTGCCGCTGCTGCTGATCAGCGTGAACGTCATGATCGCAATCAGCAGCAACGGCACCTCCACGCCGCCCACGCTGAGCCCGAACACCTTCGCGGTGTCGGGCCACGGCGCCGTGGTCGACATGCGCACCGTCATGTAGCCGATCAGGAAACTGCTGAAGACAAAGGTGTCCGACAGCAGGAAGATCCACATCATCGCCTTGCCCCACGGCACCTTGAAGGCTTCGCGATCGGCCGACCAGTCCGTGACGATGCCGCGCCAGCCGTCGGGCCGGGCGTCGGCGGATGACGCATCGGCAGGCGGGACCGCGGGCGAATCGGCGGCGGATCCGGTGGGGGCCGTGGGCGCGGTCATGGCGCGGCTCCATACAGCGGCCCGCAGACGGCGGCGACGATCCCGGGGGTCAGCCACCACATCGCCGCCAGCAGCACGAGCCACACCGCGAGCAGGAAATGCCAGTAGAGCGCGCACAGATCGATGACGCGCCGGGCCCGGAACGGGTCCGCGCGCCGGAGCTGCGCGATCGTCACCGCCCACGCCGCCAGCCCGCCCAGCACATGCAATCCGTGCAGGCCGGTGAGCAGATAGAGGAAGCTATTCGACGGATTGACCGCAACGGTCTGCCCGCCAGCCGACAGCAGGTGCCAGGCGGTCAGTTGCCCGGCCACGAACACGGCCGCCAGCACGCCGCCGCATACGAGCCACGCGGTGCGGTGCAAGGTCAGTTGCCGGGCTCGCTGCATGGCGACGCTGGCCAGCGCCAGCGCGCCGGTGTTCCACCACAGCAGCGCCGGATGCGGGATCGGCTGCCAGTCGGGCTCGCGCATGCGCATCGCATAGGCGAGCAGCAGCAGCGAGAACAACGTCGTCGCGACCGCCATGAAGACGATCAGGCCGGTGCGGCCCGCATTCGGCAAGCCGGGTGGCGCGTCGTGAACGAAGGGGCGCGGCAGCGTGGTCATTCGTGGGCCTCGCCGGGGTGAAGCGCCGGGTGGGCCGGTTCAGGCACCGTCGCGGGCGGCTGGTTTTGCGGCACGAAATCTTCCTCTTGCCCCGGCGGACTGTATTCGTATGCCCAGCGGTAGACGACGGGAAGCGCCGCGCCCCAGTTGCCGTGCGCGGGCGGCGTTTGCGGCGTCTGCCATTCCAGCGTGGTGGCCCGCCACGGGTTGCCGTCGGCGCGCCGGCCGTGCACGAGGCTCCACGCCAGGTTGAACAGGAACAGCAACTGCGCGGCCGCGACGATCAGCGCGACGACGGTGATGAACGTGTTGAGCGTCTGCGCCGAATGCGGGATGAAGCTGTAGCCCTGGTACGCGTAATACCGCCGCGGCATGCCGAGGATGCCGAGATAGTGCATCGGGAAGTAGATCGCATAGGTGCCGACGAAGGTGATCCAGAAGTGCGCGCGCCCGAGCGTGTCGTCGAGCATGCGGCCCGTCACCTTCGGGTACCAGTGGTAGAGGCCGCCGAACACCACCAGGATCGGCGACACGGCCATCACCATATGGAAGTGCGCGACCACGAAATACGTGTTCGACAGCGGGATGTCCACGCTCACGTTGCCGAGGTAGAGCCCGGTCAGGCCGCCCAGCACGAAGGTGCTGATGAAGCCGATGGCGAACAGCATCGGCACGGTCAGGTGGATATCGCCGCGCCACAGCGTCAGCACCCAGTTGTAGACCTTGAGGGCGGTCGGCACGGCGATGATGAGCGTGGTGGTCGCGAAGAAGAAGCCGAAGTACGGATTCATGCCGGCGATGAACATGTGGTGCGCCCAGACCACGAAGCTCAGCGCGCCGATGATGACGATGGCCCACACCATCATCCGGTAGCCGAAGATGCTCTTGCGCGCGTGCGTGCTGATCAGGTCCGACGCGATGCCGAAGGCCGGCAGCGCGACGATGTAGACCTCCGGATGCCCGAAGAACCAGAACAGGTGCTGGAACAGCAGCGGGCTGCCGCCGGCATGCTTGAGCGTCTGCCCCATCGACACCACGGCCGGCACGAAGAAACTGGTGCCGAGCGTCCTGTCGAACAGCATCATCACCGCCGACACGAACAGCGCCGGAAACGCCAGCAGCGCCATGATGGTCGCGATGAAAATGCCCCACACCGTGAGCGGCATGCGCATCAGCGTCATGCCGCGCGTGCGTGCCTGCAGCGTGGTGGTCACGTAATTCAGGCCGCCCATCGTCGCCGCGACGATGAAGATCGCCAGCGACACGAGCATCAGCACGATGCCCCATTCGACGCCCGGCGTGCCCGGCAGGATGGCCTGCGGCGGATACAGCGTCCAGCCCGCGCCGGTCGGCCCGCCCGGCACGAAGAAGCTCGCCGCCAGCACCAGCACGGCCAGCAGGTAGACCCAGTAGCTCAGCATGTTGAGAAACGGGAACACCATGTCGCGCGCGCCGAGCATCAGCGGGATCAGGTAGTTGCCGAAACCGCCCAGGAACAGCGCCGTCAGCAGGTAGATCACCATGATCATCCCGTGCATCGTGACGAACTGGTAGTAGTGGTTCGCGTCGATGAAGGCGAACTTGCCCGGGAAGCCGAGCTGCAGCCGCATCAGGTCGGACAATACGAGGCCGACCAGCCCGATCGCGATGGCCGTCATCGCATACTGCACCGCGATGACCTTGTGGTCCTGGCTCCAGACATAGCGGGTCCAGAAGCTCCGCGGGGCGTGGTCGGTGTGCGCATAGGTCATGGTTTCTGCTCCGCTATTGCCTGGCCGCGGTACCGGCCGGAGGCGGCCCGCCTTGCGCCTCGATATATGCCACCAGTGCCGACAGTTCCTGGTCGCTCAGGTCGAAGTGCGGCATGATCGGCGAAAACCCCTTCACGACCCGCGCCGCCGGATCGCGGATGAACGCGCGCAGATAGGCTTCGTCCACCTTCGCGGTGCTGCCGTCGGCCATTGTTTCGGTCTTGCCGTACAGGCCCTTCCAGGTCGGGCCCACGAGCGGGCTGCCGTCCACGGTATGGCAGGCGACGCAGCCCTTGGCCGCCGCGAGCGTCTTGCCCAGTTCGGCGAGCGCGTGCGCGCTGCCGCCGGCAGCGGCGGGGGCTGCCTGCACGTGGGCGAGTTGCTGCCGCGCGAAGGTGGTCTGCTGCGCCAGCCAGCGCGAGAACGCGGCTTCGTCTTCCACGACCACCACGCCGCGCATGCCGGAGTGCCCGATCCCGCAGAGCTGCGCGCACAGGATGTCGTAGCGCCCCGCCTTGGTCGGCGTGAACCAGAAGGTGGTCACCATGCCCGGCACCATGTTCATCCGCGCCCGGAACGGCGGAACGTAGAAATCGTGCAGCACGTCGCGCGAGCGCGTCAGCACCTGGACCGGCCGGTTGAGCGGCAGGTGCACCTCGGGCGTCTCGATCAGGTAATTGTCGCGGCCGTTGGGGTCGGCGGGGTTCAGGCCGAACGGGTTGTCGTTGCTGATGTAGCGCACGTCCGTCGTGCCCAGCTTGCCGCCGGGGCCCGCGAAGCGGAAGCGCCATTGCCATTGCTGGCCGAGCACTTCCATCTGCAGCACGTTGCGCGGCGGCCGGATGTAGTCCGCGTAGACGAACAGCCCCGGCGCCAGCAACGCCGCCACGCCGACGGCGGTCAGGCCGATCAGCCACCATTCCAGCCGGCGGTTGTGCGGCTCGTAGGCCGCGCGATGCCCGCTGCGGTGGCGATAGCGCACCAGTGCGACGACGATGAACAGGTTGATGGCGATGAAGAATGCGCCGGTGATGACGAGCGTGATCGTCAGCATGTCGTCCATGCGCACCCAGTTCGACGCGATCGGCGTGATCCACCACGGACTGGCAAAGTGAAACCCCACCGCCAACAGGATGATCAGGACCAGGGCAATCGCAAGGGCCATAGGCCGCCTCGCTGCATATCACTCGCCGGCGCCGCCGACGCCGGGTTCCGTGTCTCCCGCGAACGCCGGGTGGTCAGGCTCGGCGCGGCGGGAAACGCGATGTATCAGTCGTCCACGTTGTGCTTGCGCAATCGCTCCAGCCTGCCGTAAGTGATGGCCGCAACCACGCCGAACAACAGGTTGGCCAGCAACGGCCCGGTACCCCGCTCGGAGACGAACCACGGGAACACGGCCGTCATGACGTAGAAGTTCCACCCATACGCGACGATCCCGAACGCCAGCCCGATGGCGGCTTCCATGCCCACGCTCGAATCGAGGCGGAAAGGCGCCATGATCGCGGCGAGCATCACCCCCATGATCGCGCCGAGCACGTAGTGCAGCAGCAGCGCCATCGCGACGATTTCAAGGTTGAATTGCGTCATCTGGCCGAGCGCGCTGCGGCCCATCACCATCGCCGCGATCTTGTGTGTCGGTTGCCACGGGCTCGAGCCGAGCACGAGTGTCGACCAGACGAATTCCAGCGCGATCACCAGCGCACCGCCTGCGAGACCGGCCACGGCGGCGGCGACCCAGTCCGGCGTCCGACGCGCCCAATGGTGCGATTGCATGTGCAGTTCCATACGACCTCCTTGCCGACGCTTCGACGTCGGCGCTTCGGTTCCGAGGGCGTCACGCGCGTCGGGCCTGCGTCACTCGAGCGATTCGGAAGCAGGGTTGCCTGCGCAACGTGCGAACGCCCTTCTCCGCGCGCGGCCGTACGCTCGACGAAATGCGCCGATGAACCCGGGTATCGGGCAGGCCGGCTTGCTGTCGCGCGTCAGGGGAAGATCGGTGTCGTGGGCTCGGCGCCTTCCAGGTCAGCCGTCGGAAAGTGCCTGGCGACCATCTCCTCGATTTCCTGCTCTCGCAATGCCGGCACATCGGCCATGATCAGGATCTGGCCTTCCTGTATGGCCTCGCGAAATCGCTGGAGTCGCGCGTTCGGCTCGGCAATGCCGATCATCGCGGCGGTCCACGCCCCGAAACCCGCTCCCGCCAGCGTCAATCCGACAACGGCGCCGCCTGCGATCACGAGTTCCGCCGGGGGAAATACCAGCGCGACGAGGCCGATCAGTGCACCCGCCGCGCCGCCAAGCGCGACGCCGCGCTCGAGCGCATGCACGACATCGCTGCTTTGCAGCAACGATGCTTCGGGCAACTGATCGAGTGTGACGCTGTGATCGGCGAGGACGTGGATATGGCGCCAGATGATACGTGCGCGCAATAGATCGTCGACGATGGCCTTGGCCATCTGCGTATCGGGTACGAGGAAATAAAGGCGTCTCATGTTGGCACCCCTTTGTGCCGTCAACTACTCTTTCCATTCTATGTCAGCAATGGCAACGCAGTAGGTGCGCGTGGGCCAGCGACGGTGCCGCATGCGCAGCCGTTCGGCCCTGAGCGACGCTATCCGCGTTTGCGCAACGGCTCCAGCAAGTCCCGCAGGCCGTTGTGGTCGATTTCATGCATCAGCGCAAGCTGCCGGCCGATTTCGCCGCGCGGGACCCTTCGCGGGCCAGCCAGTTGAGGTAAGGCCCGGGCAGGTCGGCAATGAGTCGGCCCTTGTACTTTCCAAAGGGCATGGTGACGGTGACGAGGTGTTCGAGATCTGGGGTCTGCATGCCGGTATTGTGCACGGCTTTCCGCTCCTGTCGCAGGTCTAGCGGACACGCGACGCGGCAAACCCTCCGGCGACCGCCTCGCGAAAACGGGGCGCCGCAAACCGCCCGCGCCCCTTTTCTGGCCTGCTAGACTGAAATTTCCCCCTGCAAACGATGGAGGGAATCATGTTGTCCGTCTACGTCGTGAAAACCGGCGAGCAGTTCCTGTGCACCGCCGAGGATGGCGATATCGGCATGGCACCGGCGGTTGAAGATGCCACGTCGTTTCGTTCGTATGAGGAAGCGGAAATGGCGGCGCACATGCATGCCGACCCCGGATACGAAATCGTCGCCGTCTGCGTGCTCAGACACTGACATGGCGCCCGCTGCCGGGCGCCCGGTTTGTCTGCCTCCGGAAACTGCTTCGTCACGCGCGCGGTCGTCGTGGAATCGCACAAGACCGGCATCGGCTGATCCACGCCCGAGCCGCCCGAACCACGCGGCACATCCGACACCCGCCGGCCGCCGCGTCGAAGGCGGCGCGGCCGCTTAATCTCAAGCCCAATCTCAAGCACCGGCAGCCGTCGCGTACGCGACGCATTGGCGCGCGAGCACGTCGGTCGGATCGACCAGCGTCGCACGCACACCGTTCGGCGCGACATATTCGCGGCCCGGCAGCAGGATCGGCAGCTCGGTGCAGCCGAGAACGATCACGTCGACGCCGTCGGCAATCAGCGCGTCGACGGCGGCGCCGATGTCCGCTTGGCACTGGCCGGTCGTAAAGCCGGCCTTGACACCCCGCTCTCCGTAGATTGCTTCCATCACGCGCGCCTGCAGTGCCGGCGCCGGCGCGACCTGTCGGAATCCATACGATTCGAGCGCCTTTTCGTATACGCCGCTTTCGATCGTGCCCGACGTTGCCAGCACGCCGACCTCGCGCAGCCCCGGATACGCATCGCGTAGATGGGCGGCCGTCACGGTCAGCATGTTTACGATCGGAATGCCGAGGTGCGGTTGAACCCGCTCGACAAACGCATGCGCGGTATTGCACGGAATCGCGATGAGATCCGCCTCCCCGTCCTCGAGCCGCCTGCACGTCGCATACAGCGAGATCGTGGGGTCGGTACCGTCGCCGACGAGGTTCGCCGTGCGGTCCGGGATCTGCGGATTCTGTTCGACCAGCAGCTTGATGTGCTCCTGGTCGCGCGAAGCCGGCGTGTTTCGAACGATCTTGTCCAGGAAGTCCACCGTCGCGGCCGGCCCGACGCCACCGACAACCCCGATCTTGAATACCGGTGCACGGGCCGCGCATCGGGTCGAAACCGCGTACTGCGCATACGCGAGATTCGAATCGATCAGCGGTATCGGCAGCGGCCCGATTTCGTCCACCACGAGCGCGATCTCCGTCAGCCCCGGAACGATGACCTGCGCGCCCTGGTCCGCCAGATCCTCGCATGCGTCGCGCAGCAGCTCGACCGGCCGGCCGCGAAGATTGCCGCGCTTGATGCCGTCCGCCCCGTAGATCGCCTCGGTGACGGGATCGACATCGCCGCGCGGCCGCGGATGGACGATCTCGAACTGCGGCGCCGGGAAATACCGTTCGAACAGCCCGTCGGCCCGCACATGGTCCGAAGCCAGCACGCCGATGCGTATGGCGCCGGGATACGTGCGCTGCACGTGGCTGCGAACGGCTTCGACGATGTCCACGATCGGCAGGCGCGTATTGGCCTTCAGTTCGTCGATGAAGGTGTGGCTCAGGAAGCACGGCAGCACCACGGTCGTCACGCCGCGTTTCTCGAACGCGCGGATCATGTCGAACACATATAGCTTGCGCGCCGTCGTCGCCGCGCTGCCCGAACCCGCCCCCCTGAACGGGTGCTGCTCGAAGATCAGATCGACGTGATCCTCGTCGGACGACGCCGGAGTCGCCTTCACCAGCTTGAAGAACACGTCGGCGCTTCCCAGCGGCCCGAGGCCGCCGACCACGCCGAACGTCCGTCCCGTGCCTGCGATGTCCCGGTGCGTCATGCGTTCAGCTCCCGCGAATCGAACGCGGCGCTGTCCGGCTGCGCGGCGCGCGCGCCCTCCCACTTCGCGATCACGGCCGTCGCCACGCTGTTGCCGATCACGTTCGTCATCGTGCGGCCCATGTCGAGCACCTGGTCGATCGCCAGGATCATGGCCACGCCGGCCGCCGGCAAATGGAACATCGGCGCGACGGCCGCGACGACGACCACCGATCCGCGCGGCACGCTCGCCATGCCCTTGCTGCTCAACATCAGGATCAGCAGCATGAACACCTGCTGCGAAAGCGGCATGTGCACGCCGAACGCCTGCGCGATGAAGAGGGCCGCAAACGCCTGATACATCATCGAGCCGTCCAGGTTGAATGCATAACCGAGCGGCAGCGTGAAACCGACGACCTTCTTGTCGACACCGAACTTCTCGAGCTGCTCGGTCAGGCGCGGATACGCCGCTTCGCTGCTGGCGGTCGAAAACGCGATCAACGCGGGTTCGCGCACGGCCCTCAGCAACGCGCCGACGCGCCGCCCGAGAAACAGGTATCCGGCGCCGATCAGGATCGTCCAGAGGACGAGCAGCCCGAGATAAAACGCGCCGATCAGCTTGCCGTACGTATAGATCACGTCGAGCCCGCGCAGCGCGACGGACGACGCAATCGCACCGAAGACACCCAGCGGCGCCGCGCGCATCACGTAGTTCGTCAGGCGCAACATCACCGGCACCATGCCGTCGATCGACCGGATGACGATGCCGACACGCTGATCGTGCTTCAGCGCGCCCAGCGCGATGCCGAGAAAGACGGAGAAAACGAGAATCTGCAGGATGTCGTTGCGCGCCATCGCGTCGAGCAGGCTGGTCGGAAACGCGTGCGTGATCACGTCCCTGGCGTTCAGTGCCGCGGTATTCAGGCCGAGGTTGGCCTCGCCCGCGGGTTCCGCCAGGTTCAGGCCGGCGCCGGGCTGCAACGCGTTGGCCATGACGAGGCCGAGGCCCAGCGAAACCAGCGATGCGCAGACGAACCACGCAACCGAGCGCAATCCGATGCGCCCGACGTCTTCGCCGCTGTCCATGCCGGCCAGGCCGGAAACGAGCGTCACGAACACCAGCGGCGCAATGATCATCTTGATCAGCCGAAGAAAGATGTCCGTCACGATCGAGAAATACCCCGCGACCGTCTTGAGCGTGCCCGGGTCCGCGATGCTCGTGTGACACGCATAGCCGGCGGCGACGCCGAGGACCATGCCGATTGCGATGCTTGAGGTAAGCCGATTTTTCATGTCCATCCGTCCTTGGGTGACGCCCGACCGCCGGCAGGCGACGGGCCGCGCGACGCGGGCCACGCGTCACATTTGTCGTTGGAACGAATGGTAGGGATGGCAGAACAGACCATGATGCCGGTGCATCATGGCGGTATGCGAGACTCGCATAAGGCGGGAAAACCCTAGCCGCGCCGCGACGGTTCGGCGCGCAGATGCTGCCAGAGCGTCTCCAGGAACTCGCTGCGATTGGACGCGTCGCGATAGACGCGCAGCTCGATTTCGAGGTTCCATGCCGCCGGCCCGGCCGGCACGAGTTCGCCGGCCGCCAGCTCGGCGGCGATCGCACTCCGCGGCAGCCACGCCACGCCTTCGCCTTCCATCACGAGCTTTTTCAGCACTTCGGCCATGTCGGATTCGTAGTGCAGCTGCAACGCCGGCGCATCCGGAGCGCGATCGAGCAGCAACGCGAGGCAGCGCCCGAAGTAGCTGGTCTCCGTATAGGAGATCAGCGGCAGCGGGTGCTGCTTCGTCCCGGGAAGGCGAAATGCGGGCGCCGACCGGCGGTTGGGCCGGCAGGCCGGCATCAACGTGTCGAGGCCGACCGTCACGTGTTCGTACCTGACCGGATCCAGATGGAGCGGCAGCTCCGGATGGTGATAGGCGAACATCAGCTCGCAGTTGCCGTTGACGAGCATCAGGATCGAATCGTGGACATTCGTCGGAACGACGCGTGCCCGAACCTCGCCGAAATGCGGCGCAAGCGCCTTGAGCCAGGACGGCAGGAAATTCAGCGCGATCGTATGGCCCGCCGCGATCTGCAGGCTCTTGCCCGCGATGCGCTGCTCGGTGCGGATGATCGCCCGCGTGTCGAACAGGCGGCTGAGGACGTCTTCCGCGGTCTCGCGAAACAGCCGCCCTGCCGGCGTCAGGACCGGCGGAAAACTGCTGCGGTCGATCAGTTCGGCGCCGATCCATTGCTCGAGCGACTGGATGCGACGGCTGAAGCCCGACTGCGTGACGTTGCGGAACTCCGCCGCCCGGGAAAAGCTTTGATATTGAGCGAGGGCGATGAAATCCTCGATCCACTTGATTTCCATGTTTGCCTTGGAGGTCTGCAACCGGATCGACTTGCTGCCGACCGGGGGCACGGCGCTGATCGACCGGGCGCATCGTAACGGAAGGCACGGCGGCCGTCATGCCGACGACCGCCGCGGAACGCACGAAAGACATGGACAGGGTACAGGATCGGGAAACCCGGCGGTCGTACGCTCCGCGTTCGGTCCGGCGCCGGCTGTCCCGATTCGCCATGATCGACGCGGAGCGCGACGGCAGCGGAGCCGGCATCGGCTGCCGCGCGCGATCAACCTTGATCATCATGGCGACGATGCGGCCGCGAGCCGGCCGCCTTCGCCGGCCTGCTCGCGGCCCCCACCCGCTACTTCTGCAGCAGGATCTCCACGCGTCGATTGCTCGCCCGCCCTTCGGCGGTCTCGTTGGAGCCCACCGGATCGGCCTCCCCCTTTCCGGTGGCCGTCACGGAATCCGCGTTCACGCCATGCTCGCGCAAATACGTCCCGACCGCCTCCGCGCGGCGCTGCGACAGCGCCAGATTGTGCGCATCCGAGCCGACCGAGTCGGTATAGCCGGTCACCTTCACCAACGAGAAATGCCGGTCCGCCTGACGGCTCAGCAGTGCGTCGAGCGAAGCGCGGGCGGCGGGCGTCAGCGTTGCGGAGTCGGTCGCGAAGTACGTGTCGCCGGTCAGGCTGACCTTTTCCGCGGCGGCCGGTGCCGCCGCCACCGGCGCCGGAAGCGGCGCGGGTGCCGCGCCGCACTGGAACTCGATCGACCGCGGATCCGCGCCGTCGCGGAACGGCGCCTCCGAATCGACCAGTCGAACCGGCTGCGTGTCGCACATGCGCGTCGCAACCTTCATGCAGGTCTTTTCGCTCGACAGGATGCCGTGACAATCGACGCGAAACGTCCGCACGCCGTTTCTCGGCTGCAGTTCGTATGCATTGAACGTCGGCCCGGACGCGCTCGAGCAGGCGGCCAGGGAGACCACGGACACGAGCAGGGCAAGAGAGGTTTTCTTCACTGATTCACTCCCGAAAATCGGTTCGATATCGCGCATGCGGCGCGGCAGTGCGGCCGCATGCGGATGCGTTCTCGTTCAGCGCGAACCGTTCCGGCGCTGCACGCCGAAACGGTTCGCTGCGCACGGATCACTTCCACTGATACAACATACCCGCGCCGACCACGCGCTGACTGCCGGCGAAACCGCCGTTCAGCGTCGCCTTCAGGTTCTCCGTGAGGCGCGCCTGCATGCCGACGGCCATTGCCTTCTGGCCGAGGAAGCTCGCCGTACCGACCCCCATCGCGAAGTTCGAGTCGCGGTCCATGTGCGGGATCGACGCCATGGCGGCCGTCGCGGCAATCCCGTCGCGCGCCATCGAATCGGTCTGCTGGATCTGCTGCTGCATCTGCGTGAGCTGGTTGTTGACCGTGTTCAGCGATTGCGTGAACTGGTTCGATACCGCGTTCAGCTGGTTCACGTTCACCGCGTCGGTGCCCTGCGTGCCGGCCGCGACGTTGACGACCTGGCGCGCCGACTCCGCCGAGCCGACCGCGACGACGTTCGAGCGCCCGCCGTCGTTGCTGCCCGTGCCGATCGCGGTCGACCCGTTGCCCGTTGCGGTCGAGCCGACGCCGATCGCGGTCGAACCGTTGCCGGACGCCAGCGACCCGTTGCCGACCGCCGTGCTGTTCGAGCCCGATGCGACCGCGCCCGAGCCGCCCGCCGACGAATTCGGCCCCGTCGAGCCCGGCGGCACGTTCGTGCCGGTCGGGTTCGTCGTGTACGACCCGCCGAGGTTGGACGTGCGCTGGGTGATCAGCGTCGTCAACTGGTTGGCGACCGAGTCGAGCTGCGACACGTTGACCGCGTCGGTGCCGCTCTTGCCGGCCGCGAGGCCGGTGATCTGCCGGTTGCCGATGTTGATTTCGCCGGCCGACGACTGCGGACTGCTCAGGCCGTACGCGATGTAGTTCGTCTGCGCGCCGACGGTGGTCAGCGAACCCGAACCGAGCGCGATGCTGTTCGCGAGCGTCGCCGACGCGCCGGCCCCGAATGCGAGCGCATCGGTTGCCGTGGCGTGCGCGCCCGAACCGAGCGCGACGCTGCCGACGCTCGCCGCGACCGCGTTGGCGCCCTGCGCGACCGACTGCGCACCGGTGGCCGTCGCGCCGCTGCCGAGCGCCATCGCATCGGCCTGCGCGGCGCTTGCCGCCTGGCCGATCGCGACGCCGCCCGGCGCGGTGGCATCGACGATCGCACCGTTGCCGATCCCCACGCCGTTGTCGCCGTTGACCACCGTCGTCGGGCCGACCGCGACCGACTCCGCGCCGACTGCGAGCGAGTCGACGGCCGTCGAGTTCGCGTGGAAGTACTTCGTGGTCGTGACCGCGAACGACTGCAGCGCGCCGGCCAGCTGCCGCACGGTCACCGCGTCCTGCTGGCCGGTGCCGTCCGCGACGTTGGTGATCTGGCGATACGTCTTGCTCGTCGCGTCGCCGACCGATACCGCGCCCAGCAGCGTCTGGTCGGTCGTGTTGAACGGAATCGACGCGCTGCCGTTGCGGATGGTCCCCGACGCCGGCACCGTCGCGCGATCGGACACCGACCCGGCGCCGAGCGCGATGCTGCCGTCCACCTTCGCGACCGCGTTCGGGCCGATCGCGACACTGTCGAGCCCGAGCGCCTGGCTGTCCGGCGCCGTGGAGTTCGCGTGGAAATACTTGATGCCGTGCGCGTTGATGTTGTCGATTGCCGAGCCGACGTTGTTGTTGACCGTCGTCGAACCGTCGCTGTTGTACGTCACGTACGAAGGCGCGGAGATCGTGCCGGTCGTCGGGTCGTAGGTGGCCCCGCCGCCGATCGCGCCGGCCGTGCTGTTGCCGAGATTGCCGTTGTTCGACGCGATCGAGCTGAGGCCGGTCGACAGCGAACCGATGCCCGTCGACGTCGCGGTGGACAGCGACGTCAGGTTGCTGTTCGTGCTCGACAGGCCGGTGGACAGCGAGCCGACGGTCGTCGAGGTCGACGTCGACAGCGACGAAATCGAGCTGGTCGTCGAGCTGAGGCCGGTGGACAACGAGCCGATGCTCGTCGACGTCGCAGTGGACAGCGATGTCACGGTGCTGTTGGTCGTGCTCAGGCCGGTGGACAGCGAAGCGACGCCGGTCGAGGTCGACGTGGACAACGACGTGACCGCGCTGTTCGTCGAACTCAGGCCGGTGGACAGCGAGCTGATGCCGGTTGACGTCGATGTCGACAGCGACGTGACCGTGCTGTTCGTCGAACTCAGGCCGGTGGACAGCGAGCTGATGCCGGTTGACGTCGATGTCGACAGCGACGTGACCGTGCTGTTCGTCGAACTCAGGCCGGTGGACAGCGAGCTGATACCCGTCGACGTCGAAGTCGACAGCGAAGCCACCGAACTGTTGGTCGAACTCAGGCCGGTCGAAGTCGACGTGGACAGCGACGAAATCGCGCTGTTGGCCGACGACAGGCCGGTCGATGTGGAGGTCGACAATGACGTCACCGAGCTATTGGTCGAACTCAAGCCCGTGGACAGCGAGGTAATGCCGGTCGACGTCGACGTGGACAGCGACGTGATCGCGCTGTTGGCCGACGACAGGCCGGTCGATGTGGAGGTCGACAATGACGTCACCGAGCTGTTGGTCGAACTCAAGCCCGTGGACAACGAGGTAATGCCGGTCGATGTCGACGTGGACAACGACGTGATCGCGCTATTAGCCGACGACAGGCCGGTCGACGTGGACGTCGACAACGAAGTCACCGAGCTGTTGGTCGAACTCAACCCCGTCGACAACGAGCCGATCCCGGTCGACGTCGACGTGGATAACGACGTGATCGCGCTATTGGCCGACGACAGCCCGGTCGACAACGACGACACCCCCGTCGACAACGAACTGACGCTCGACGCGGTTGACGTCGACAGCGAATTCACCGCCTGGTTCGTCGCATCGAGCTGCGACCCGTTGATCGCATCCGTGCTCGCCGAATTGATGCGCCCGGCCGCGACGTTGGTGATCTGGCGCTCGGTGCCCGCCGCACCGACGCTGACGACGCTGGTCGGGTTGGTGCCGTTGAAGTTGTAGGTGACGCCGCCGATCACCGCGCTCGCCGTCGGATTCGGCGCGGCCGTCGTCGACCCGGAACCGAGCGCGACGTCGTTTGCATTGTTCGCCACGGCCGACGCGCCGAACGCCACCGCACCGGCTGCCGCTGCCGTCGACGTATTGCCGAGCGCGAGCGAGCCCGTGCCCTGCGCGAGGTTCGAATTGCCGATCGCAACCGCGCCGTCGCCGTTCGCGGTGTTGTTCGAACCCATCGTGACCGCGCCGGTGCCGATCGCGGTGCTCGGGTCGCCGATCGCCACCGCGCCGTCGCCGCTGACCGTCTGCCCCAGGCCGAGCGCGACCGCCCCGACGCCGCTCAACACCTTCGAGCTGTTGCCGCCTGCGATCGACCCCGCGCCTGCCGCGGCCGCGACCGAATTGCTGTCGCCGATCGCCACGGTGGACGCCGCGGCCGCGACACTGTTGATGCCGATGGCCGTCGCATTCGTGGCCGACGCCGTCGCACCGGGCCCCAGGGCGGTGGCCGAGATGCCGCTGCCGAGCGCGAGATTGCCGAGCGCGACCGCAAACTGCTGTGTCGCGGTCGACTGCACACCCATCGCGATCGAACTGACGCCCGACGCATTTGCGCTCAGGCCGTACGCCATTGCCTGATCGGCACCGGCCGTCGTCTTCGAACCCAGCGCGATCGAACTCACGCCAAGCGACTGCGTGCCCGAGCCCGGTACGCCGGCCGTCCCGCCCCAGCCGATCGCGATCGACGAACCGCCCTTCGCGCCGCTGTTGACGCCCATCGCGATACCCGAATTGCCGCTCGCCAGCGCACCGCTGCCGACGGCCACGGCGGCCGCGCCGGAACCCGTCGACTGGTTGCCGAGCGCGACGGCGCCCGTGTCGGTAGCATGCGACGCATAGCCGAGCGAAACGCTCTGGGCCCCGACCGCGCTCGCACCGAGACCCACCGCAGCCGCATACTGGCCGGACGCCAGCGCATTGTTGCCGAGGCCGACGGCGGACACGCCGGTCGCCGCCGCGCCGCTGCCCATCGCCACCGCACCGCTTTGGGTCGCGCTCGACAGATTGCCGACCGCCACCGAATATGCGCCCGAACCGATCGCCTGCACGCCGAGCGATGCGCTGTTGACGCCGGTCGCCTGCGCGTTGATGCCGACGGCCGTCGAACCGTCTGCCATCGCATGCGCGCCCGGCCCCAGCGCCGTGGCGGAAACGCCTGCTGCCGTCGACAGGTTGCCCAGCGCGGTCGAGTTCTGCTGCGCGGCACTCGACCCGACGCCGATCGAGATCGACGTCACGCCGCCGGTCGCGGAACCGCCGTCCGGCGCGTATTGCGCGTGCGCCCCCGCATGGAACAACGCAAGATACGTGGACGCCATCAGCACGGCCAGCCGTCGCGGCGACGGCGCCGAAAGCAGCCCCGCGCGTCGCGCGTCGCCCTCGTTCGCCGCATGCTCGCGCGGGCCGCTCGCCGACGCGACACGCTTGCCGCGCGCACGGTCAAGCTCGGAAGCCGCAACCCAGGCCCCCAGTGCTTCGTTCCAGATCGACTTGAACGACTTGTTCATCTTGTGTTCCCTCGGTTCTCATGTGCTGGATGACGCGGCAGCGAACGCGACGGCAGGCGATGACGCATCGGTCTGCCCCCCCGTCCGTGCCGCGACGCTTCGCGCTTCACTTTGGATGACTAACTAAACGATCGAACAACACTGCTCGGTAATCGCGATCGCGCGGGCGATCGCACGACTGCACGCCGCACGCGTGCATCGGCACGCGGCGCGGCGGCACTCGCCGGTTATCGGTTCATCGAAGCCGATGTCGCGCGGAAAACGGCGACGCGCGACCCCACGCATCGCGAATCCGCATGCGCGCGTCGTCGCGCCGAGCCGGCGGCGACCTCGAATTTCATGGGAAGGCGTCGTTCAGACGCCGGATGGACGGATGCCGACCCGAACCCCGGGGCGGCCCGTCACGATTCATTCAGGAGGAGGATGACGCCGAGTAGTCCCCGGGTATGAAGCATGCGCACCCGGTTCGCTCGAACCGGTGCGTTGACCTGCCATGCCTGTCGCGTTCATGTTTTTCGTGCCCGCCTGATTCGAGAACGCGCTGCGTGATCGCACCCGGACGGATCAGACCGCCGGGCTGCGCGCGCAGCCGCTCACTTTCTCCGCCGGCAGTCAAACGCTTTTCCGGATTTCCGGAAATAGCGCCTGACTTGCCGAACGCCCCCGCATCGATTTAATCGGTCGAATTTTCTTGACGATTTTTTTGGTCGATGCGTCACACCCTGACCAACCTCACAATCTTTCCGCTTATCTTGTATACGCACTCATTCGGAAAATTATGAAATTTGTATTACCCTCGTGCCAATTTTCTTGTCCGTCATCGCATTCCCACATCCTGAGAATTGCCATCATTCGATGTCACATTGAATATCGCGTCATCTGAATAGGGCAGCGGCAGGAATCCTTGCAAAACCGTTCCCCTCGAAGAACCGATTCCAGCCGCGCCGGGGCTAGTGTGCGGTCATCCGTTCAAACGCATCTTTTCTGGAGCGGAAAAAAACTTTCCCCGAGCGGACGGTATTTACATTCATACATTCACGCCCGAAATCCGGTTTTCATCCGGATAAATCTTGACCACCCCGCAAAAAGACATTAATCGGGCGAGCGTCGATTCAGTGCATCAACTTCACACTGAAAGGCATCGTCTCTCGACACAACTCGCTCGAATTCATTCTGCGGGCCAATTCGATTCGTCAACCGATAAAATTCGGAAATAAAGACCGATATTAAAAATGCAATTCGGCATGTTTTTCCACTCCGATTCCATTCGGCGGAACGCCGGTGCCGAAACCGCGCGGCGCCCCGCCGAATATGCCCACACGGGCCGCACGGAATCCTCACAATCGGTACTGTTGTCGACATATAATTTTTCGCAACAATCGCGCTGAAAGCGAAGCTTTCAATCCGACCGACCACCCTTCCACCGCGTCCGCCACCATGTCATCCCGCTCGTCCAGCCCGGCGTCGCTTCGCTCCACGCCGGATCTCGCCGACGCCCATATTCTTGTCGTCGACGATCGCCCGAACGACCTGCGGCTCCTGACCGAAATCCTGCGGGCCGCGCGGTGCCGGATCAGCGTCGCGTTCGACGGGCTGCAGGCGTATCACCGCGCCCAGGCGATCGCGCCCGACCTGATCCTGATGGATGTCCGCATGCCGCGCATGGACGGCTTCGCCGCGTGCCGGCTGCTGGCGTCGACGCCGTCGACGCAGTCCATCCCGGTCATCATCCTCACGGCCGCGGGCGATCTCGAGGATCGCATCGCGGGGCTCGAAACCGGCGCGATCGACTACATCGTCAAGCCGTTCGAGCCGACCGAAGTGCTGGCCCGGATCCGCAACCACCTGAAGCGCGCGCGGCGCAGCCAGCCGTTCGCGCACCTGCCCGAGATGCCCGACAACCCGGAGGCGGCCCTCGTGCGCGCGGCGGCCGAGGTCCTGCTGCGCGACCTGCGCCATCCGCCGGCGCTCGAGGATCTCGCCCGGCAGGTCGGCACGCACGAAAAGCGGCTGTCGCGCGTGTTCCGCGACCAGCTCGGCCTGACCGTGTTCGAGTACCTGCGCGACACGCGCCTGCGCGCCGCGATGCATTTCCTCGCGGAGACGTCCATGGGGATCGGCGACATCGCCGAGGAAATCGGCTTTTCCACGCCCGGCAATTTCGCGACGGCGTTCCGCGAACGCTTCGGCATCACGCCGTCCGACTGGCGGCGCCAGCGCCATGCGGTCAACGCACCGCCCACACCCGGCGGGCATCATCCCGATGTGTAGTCGCGACGCGGCTTGGGCGGCCGGATGGCGCACGGTGCTGCTGCTTCTGATCGCACTGGCCGTCACCTGCGCGACGGCCCGCGCGGCAGCGACGCCGAACCCCGCGCAACTGGAAGCCGTGTCGGTGTTCGAGGACGCGAGCACGACGATGACCGCCGAACAGGTCGCCGCGCGCGTTGCCGATCGGCCGCACGATGCGTCCACGACGACAGCGCCCTCGTTCAACATCGAGTTTTCGCGGTCGGCATGGTGGGTCAGCGCGACGCTGGTCAACCGTGACAGCGCCGCTCGGCCGCTGGTGCTGGCGATTCGCGACGCGCGCGTCGACCATGCCGACTTCTATGTCGGCCGGAACGGCCGGTGGACGCTCGACAGCCGCTTCCCGGCCGCCGATGCCGGCGGCGATGCGGCCGGGCCGCCGTCGCGCTACCCGGCACTCGACGTCACGCTGCCCGCCGGCGCAAGCATCCCCGTGCTGATCCGCGTCACGTCGCGCAAGGAGATACGGCTCGCGCCGGCGGCATTCACCCGTGCGGCATGGGATGCGCTGGAACGGCGCGCGACGATGTGGGACTTCGGTTTCTTCGGCGGGTTGCTCGCGCTCGTGTGGTGTGCGCTGCTGATCGGGTTCTTTTCGCGCAGCGGCATGTTCTACGTACTGGCCGGGCTTGCGCTGGGCACGACGCTGTTCGAAGCGACCTACCGCGGTTATACGGCGATGGCGCTGCCGCCCGCGCTGCGCGAGTGGTCGGCGCGCGGCGAAATCATCTTCGTGTATCTCGCGATCGCCTGCTTCATCGTCTTCATCCTGACGGTCGCCCGGCGCGAACAGGCCAGGCTGCCGTTGCGCGCGGTCTACATGGCATTCCTCGCGCTCGAGTTCGTCGGCGTGGCCGGCGCCGCCTGCGGCGACCTGCTGACCTTCACGTGGTTCTGCCTGCGGCTGAACGCTGCGCTGGGGATCGTCAACATCAGCCTCGCGCTGTGGCTCGCCGTCCGCCGCACGCCGACCGGCCGCGTGATGCTGATCGCGATCGCGTTCGCCACCTTCAACATGCTGATCCGCGTGCTCGACGGCATCGACGCGTTGCCGCCGGTGCTGTCCTGGCTCAAGTCCGACATTTATCCGAACCCCGTCATCGCGATCGTCGGGCTTGCCACGCACCTGCTGGTGCTGGCCGCGTGGATCCATCACGTGGGCCGTCAGCGCACCGAGGCGCGCAAGCGGCTCGAACACTGGCAGCTCACCGAACAGGATCGCCTGCGCGACGAAGTCGCACGACGCACGCTCGCGCTCAACGACGCGCTCCAGCAAGTCACCACGCACATGCAGCAGAAGATCGAGACGCTCGGCTACGTCAGCCACGACCTGCGCGCGCCGCTGTCGACGATCAACGGCTACGCGAAGCTGCTACTGCAAGGCGCGACGCGCGGCCAGGCGCGGCTGATCCGCTCGATCGACCGCAGCATCCGCTACCAGCTCACGCTGATCGACGAACTGCTCGCGTTCACGAAGGCCGAGCTGCAGCCGCTCGGCGTGTCGCCGGACGCGACCGACCTGCCCGGCCTGCTCGACGACATCGGCCACTATGCTCTCGCGCTGTGCGCGCAGCAGGACAACCGGTTCGTGTACCGGCCGGCCAGCCCGCTGCCGCGCACGATGTCGATCGACGGGATGCGGCTGCAGCAGGTACTGCTGAACCTGCTGTCCAACGCATCGAAGTTCACGCGCGACGGCACGGTCACGTTGTCGGTGCATGCGTCGCGCGAAGGCGACGCATGGCGCCTGCTGTTCGAGGTCGCCGATACGGGCATCGGCATCGACATCAGCGGCACCCGCGACATCTTTCGCGCGTACCAGCAGGTGCAGGCCGTCAACGGCGGCACCGGGCTCGGCCTGTTCATCGCGCAGCGCATCGTCGGCGCGATGGGCGGCGAGCTGGCCGTCGCGAGCCAGCCCGGCGTCGGCACGTCGTTCTCGTTCGCGATCGTCGCGCCGGCCGTCGGGCACGTGCTCGTGCCGGCATCGGAGCTCGTGCGGCGGTTTCATGCGGCGGACGAGGTCGTGCCGGGCGGCACCGCGCCCGCGATGGGCTGCCCGCCCGACGATGCACTCGACGCGCTGATCCGGCTTGCCGGCAACGGGCAGCTCACCGATATCGAGGAATGGCTCGGCCAGTACGCGGACGAACAGGATTACGCGGCCTTCGTGCAGGAGGTGCGCGAGCATCTCGATACGCTGGACTTGCATGCGATCGAGAAGCTGGCCGGTACGCTGAAACGCGCACGCCACGCGGCGGCGACGGATGACGCGGAGACGGACGCGGCCGGGCCGGCTTGATCCCGCGGACGGGACATCGCCGGCACCGCGTCAGGCCCGCGTTCCGGATTCCGCCGCGCCGATCGTCCAGCCCGCGACGCGATCGCTTCGCCAGCCGCGCCCCCGCTCGCGCTTTCCGGTACGCGCCCCGTCGAGCACCCGGCCCGCACACGTTTGCGGGCCGCACCGCGCCCACTTGGATTGCAGCCGGGCCTCGATTTCTTCGACGACCTGCCGTTAACCCGGGTTTCAGCGCAGCCCGGTTCATCGCGCCGGGCCTCCCCCTGCGAGCGCCAGCATGTCCGCATCCACCTCCATCGAGAAAATCGCCGACTGGGCGGGACGAAACCATCTTGTCGTCGGCGCGCTGGGCACCCTGATGTCGCTCGCGGCGATCGGCATCAGCGCGGCCACGCTCTGGGCCACGAGAAGCGAAGTCGTCGAGCACGCGCACGAAACCTCGCGCAACGTCGCCGCCGTGCTGGTCAGCGAGATCGCGCGGACCGTCGAAACGTCCAACAACGCGCTGATCGCGCTCTCCGCCGATCTCGGCAAGCCGGAGGTGCGACGCATGGACGCCGGGCTGCGGCACGACCTGCTGTTCCAGCGCGCGGCCGCGCAATACGTGACGGGGATGGGCGTGACGGACCGCGACGGCCGGCTGATCGACGCGTGCTGCGGCCCGTCCCATCACTGGAACTTCGGCGATCGCGACTATTTCAAGGTCCATCGCGACTCGCCGAACGTCGGCCTTTACGTGTCGGAGGCCTATCGCGCGCGCTCGCGCGGCGGCACGGAATCGATCGCGCTCTCCCGGCGCATCGAACGACCGGACCACACGTTCAACGGCATCGCGGTGGTCGCGATCGACCTCGCCTATTTCGATCAGCTGCTGTCGCGGCTGGACGTCGGGCCGCACGGCATCAGCGCGATCGTGCGCGCGGACGGCACCATCCTCGCCCGCAACCCGTCGCTGAACGATCACCAGATGGTTCGCCTGCGCCGCTCGAAAGCCTTCGATCGCATGCTGAACCAGGATTCGGGCTTCTACGCGGCGCATTCGCGCATCGACGGAACGCTGCGGCTCTATACGTTCCAGCGGGTGCCCGGCACACCGCTGATCGCCGTCGTCGCGCCGGCCGAAGCCGACGTGCTGGCCGGTTTCATCAGGATGTCGTGGTCGGTCGGCGTGTCGGCGTCGCTCCTCTGCGCGCTCTTCTGCGCGGTCGTCTGGCTGCTCGCGTTCGCGTTGCGGGACAACCTTCGCAAGCAGACGCTGCTCACCGACCTCACACGCACCGATCCGCTGACCGGCCTGCACAACCGCCGCGCGCTCGACGTCGCGCTGGCCGACGAATGGGAACGGCTCCAGCGCGGCCACGACGGCAGCCTGTCGGTGCTGTTCATCGATGCCGACCACTTCAAGCAGTACAACGACCGATACGGGCATGCACGCGGCGACACGGCGCTCCGGTTCCTCGCCGCATGCATCCGTGCCCATACGCAGCGGCGCGGCGACCTCGCCGCGCGTTACGGCGGCGAAGAGTTCGTCGCGGTGCTGCCCGACACCGACGAACGCGGCGCCGCGAAGGTCGCGGAGGCGATTCGCCGCGAGGTCGAACACAACCGGCTCGACGGGTTCGCGGAACCCGTTCCGCCGTTCACCGTCAGCATCGGCTGCGCGACCGGCCATCGCGCACGCCCCGCCTCCGTGCACGCGCTGTCGCATCAGGCGGACATGGCGCTTTACCGCGCGAAGCGCGAAGGCCGAAACCGGGTGTGTTGCGCGGAAACGGAGCCGTCCGCGCGCTCGGCATGACGGCCACGGGTCGAGTCGCGGCTCCGGGCCGCGGGTTGCACACCAACGATTGCCCCGGGCCACTGTTCCGTCATGGATCGTTGCGGCAACAGGGATCGTTGTTCGATATCGAGGCCGCCGGACTTGCCATCCACGCGTATGGCCGGCGCGTAGCGGCACGCCGCTACATATCCCTCTCGGGTGCGTAAAAATGGCATCCGAGATGTTCAGTATCTGGAATTAACCAGATAGTGGGAATTTTCGCGCACGGAGCACGACACGCAACAAATCCTTAACGGCCGCGTAACGAATCGTCACCACAATTCGCCATCTTTGACCATCAGGATGGAGTCTTGCATGTTTGCGTCACGAAGCCGTTTCCCGCTGCATGTCGCCGCGCTGTCGAGCGCGATCGTTCTCGCCGCGTGCGGCGGCGGCGACGATGTCGCCTCGACCACCCCGACCAGCGCGGCCATGCCGGCGCCGCCGGCCGATCCCGGTTTCGTCGACAGCGCGCCGGTTCCGAGCGTGCCCGCCTTCGTCGACAACGTCGCGACCAACCAGCGCGGCGACGCGCGCTACGCCACGCTGTCGACGAACGCCGCGGTGCGCGTGGTCAGCCGCTTCCTCGACCTGTGGCAGCCGTCGACGATGCTCGTCGATGCGGGCGTGAGCGCGCCGGCCAACGGCGCGTTTCCGGCCATTTCGCCGTCGACCTGCACGGGGCTGCCCGGCAACGGCACGCCGTGCGGCACGATCCTGAACGACGCGGTGCTGCGGGCGAACGTGCAATACGTGGTCAACGCGACGACCGCGCGCACGCCGCAGCAAGCCGACGCCGCGTACTACGACGACCGGCGCGGCAAGGGCTACAGCGTGACCGACGGCATGGGGCCGCTCACTTCCGCATGGCGCACCGCCGCGCAGCAGACGACCAGCATCACCAGCGTGCCGGCCGACGCGACGACCGTCCTGTACAACGACACGGGCAACAACGTGGGCGTGGGCGGCAGCGCGAACGCGAGCTTCGGGAAAGTCGTCGACCTGCTCAACGAGATGGGCAACAACGCGTCGACCGAACCCGCGAAACGCTTCTACAAGTACGCGCGGCCGTACCGCTGGAGCACGAGCGTCGTCGTCGCCCCCACGCTCGTGCCCGCGGAAAGCACGACGCCCGCGACCGACGGCGGGTTCATCAGCGGCCACCAGGCGGAAGCGATGCGCGACGCCGTGACGATGGCGTGGCTCGTGCCGGAGCGCTACCAGGAAATGGTCAGCCGCGGCCTCGAACTCGGCGAGAACCGCATCCTCGCCGGCATGCACTCGCCGCTCGACGTGATCGGCGGGCGCATGCTCGCGCTGGCGATCAGCGCGGCCAATCTCGCGGCGTACGCGAACGACGCGCAGGCCGCCTACGGGCAGGCGCACCAGACGCTGCAGCAGCTCACCGGCACGACCGGTTCGACGTTCGCGGCATTCGCGCGCTCGGGCACGACGGCGACCGACCGCTTCGCCGACTACGCGACGAACAAGGCGGCCTTCGCGCGCCGCATGACCTACGGCTTCGGCGCGCTCGACGCGACCGGTGCGCCGCCGGTCGTGCCGAAGGGGGCGGAGATCCTGCTGCAGACGCGTTTCCCGTACCTGGGCGCGGATCAGCGGCGCGTCGTGCTGAAGACCACCGAACTGCCGTCCGGCTACCCGGTGATGGACGATGCGGAAGGCTGGGGCCGGCTGAACCTGTTCGCGGCCGCCGACGGTTACGGCGCATTCAACGGCAACGTGATCGTCGCGATGGATGCGTCGAAGGGCGGCCTCAACGCCGCCGACCTGTGGCGCAACGACATCACGGGCACCGGCAAGCTGACGCTGCAAGGCAGCGGCGCGCTGACGCTCGCGGGCAACAACAGCTATACGGGCGGCACGCAGGTCAGCGGCGGCACGCTCGCCGCGGCGTCCGCGACGGCGTTCGGCAACGGCGACGTGTATGTCGGCGCCGGCGGCGGCATCCGGATCGCGGCGGGTGCGCCCGTCACGATCGCGACGCGCTATACGCAGCTCGACAACACGACGCTCGAACTCGACATCGACGGCAACGGCGGCGGCCGCCTGCGCGTGGGCGGCGCGTTCACCGTCGCCGGCGGCACGCTGCACGTGAAATTCGTGAACGGTTATGCGCCGAAGGCCGGCGACACCATCGCGCTGATCGACGCGGCAGCGGGCGCGGCGAAATTCTCGACGGTGACCGTCGACGGCTTCAAGGCGACGCCGGTCTATACGGCGACGGGGGTGTCGATCGTGCTGTCGGCGGCGTAACCGGCACAGCGATCGATCCGTGCAACGTCGCCTCCGACCAGCGGCGACGTCCATGCGAAACGACCGTGCGCCGCGCCCGGGTCGTTCCGGCGAATGAAGCCGCGCGCGATAAATGCACCGGCTGACGCGCGATAAATGGGTGGATGGAAAAATTTCACGTGGCTCAACTATATTTCCGCCAATGAAAAAGACCGGTCGGCTACGCCGACCGGTCCTATCAAATACGATCACTCCCCTGCAGCAGCCTCGATCGCGTCCGTATCCCACTTCCCACGTCGCGTTGCCTCCGCCAGCATGCCGAGCGTCAGCGGGTGGCGCTTCGGCGGCCGCAGCCGCTTCACGAACAACCCAATGAGCGACGACAGCAGTTCCTGGCCTTCCGGGCCGAAATAGCGCCGGTACGGGAACCCTTGGGCGTCGACGCCGAACGTCTCGGCCCACTTGTCGATGAACTCAACCCCATCCAGGCCGGTCACGCCGAGATCCTCCTCAAGCCGCGATTCCGGCTGAAGGTTCAACTGGCCACCGAACAATGGCCGGCCGAGTTCCTTACGGGTGAAGGCTTCAAAACGTTCCCAGGTATCGTCTTTCATGGCTCAGAGCACCCGATCCTCGGGCTTCACGAGTCGGTTGTAGGTCGTCACGGTATTGCGCATGATCAGGAACGCATCGCGAGCCAGGCACACCTCGCCTACGACCGGAATCGTCCGGCCGACCCACGCGCCGAGGCGGCGGGTGAAGGAGATTCGAATACCGGACAACCCGACGCCCGTGATCATCGGCAGGCGAAACGGCAGTATTTGGGGAAACAGTTTCCGGGCGGCAAGCGAGGCGACGGAAGTCCCCGGCGTAGCACCAGCGAACTTGCCCGGAACAGGAACGTCGCCCTGACCGAGCAGCATTGCCGACGCGGCGGCCAGATCGTCCAGGCCGAGTTGCTTGCGTGTCTCGTCGAGCGCCACCAGGGCAAAGACGTCGACGGGCCGCAGATTGTGCCAGGTGCCGTAGGTGTAGCGGTTTTCGGCTATTCAATTTTTCTCCTGGTCCAGCAAGGGCGCTGCTCTCTCAGCGTGGCCCCCTGCGAAGGCGATACTTTACCGCATTGCCTGGAACAGCCCGGCCGGCGCGGCCGCCCGATCCCCGCTGTACACGATCAGTTCGCCGCGCGCGGCATCGCGGCCGCTCTTGCCTACCGTGTAGTTGAGGCTGGCCCTCTCCATCTCGAACCCCTCGAACACCCGCCGGATATCCGGATGGTTGTTGATGCTGACCATGATCTTGCCGGCGCAGGTCCGCATGGTGGCCGCCATCTGCTCGTACTCCTCGAACGGAAATGCAACGCCGTAGCCCTCGGTCTGCCAGTACGGCGGGGCGCAATAGAAAGACGTGTGCGGCCGCGAGCAGATTTTCCGGCCCGATCCCCTTGGATTTATCTCACTCCCCATCAGGCGAAGTGAAACGTAGCGCCATCGAACCCGGCGAGGGAGTCGAGCCCGGTTCCCCGGCTCCCTCCCGATTCCGGAATCATCTACTTGACACCATTCCCGGCGACCCACTGAAAGCCGAGACCGGTGATCCCGTTCACCAGGCTCTGGAAATCCTGGAACCCGGGCGTGCCGAGATCGGGCTCGAGCCAGAACGGATGGAAGAAGAATGACGCGAAACCATCCCGAACCGTCAGCGCGTACTGTGCATTCGTGTAGAGATCCTGCCACGTATAGGACAGACACGAGAACGGATCGATACCGCAGATGTTGTATTCGATGTTCCCGAGGTTCTCGGGCAGCACCCGTTGCCCGTAATAGTCGGTATTGATGATGTACGGGAAGAATTGCCCGACCGAAAAATCGTGATTCGGTGCGGTCGAATTCAGGTTCGGCTGATCCGACGTGTAGTAGACGACCCGCTGGTACGTCGTCTTGAACAGCGGCGGAACGGCCTTGATCGAAAGGGGCGACGACTGGTAGTGCGGCGCTTCCCACGCAAAGGGAACATAGCCGTTCGTCGACAGTTCCAGCAGGCCCGCTTTCAGACGGTTCGATGCCCACTGTGTCGAATCTTCGTCCACCGGACGGTTCTGCGTCGCCAGCCAGAACTCATAGTCATTGCCGCTGACCGCGTTGTCGATATTCGGCGTCGAATTGTATTGATGCGTGTAACCGTGCATCACGATACTGCCGCCCCGGATCAGCGCGTAATTGAGCGCCTGCTTCAGGCTGCTCGCCTGCGCGAGGTGTACGGTCAGCGGCACACCGCCGTTATAGGCGCCGAGCGGATCCTGGTACAGCGGGATGGTCGCAATCGAAAACGGAATTTTCTTGGAATACATGTAGTCGGTCAGCGTCTTCATCGACGACGAGGTCGTGAACGCGTTGACGTCTTCCAGACGCACCATCGCGCGATGCAGCACCGGCTGGTTGGTCCCGAGAATGTCATGCAGCAGATCGCAGATCACCAGGTACCGGTCGCGCGGCCCGATGTACGAGAACGGCATGTCGGCGAAGTACCAGAAATTGCCCGCGCGCATGACATACGGCGCCTGCGCGCCGGTCTGACTGTCCTTGATGGTGACGAGTACACTGGCCTTCGTCGCGTCGGACACCGCGGTGATGCCGATGTCCGGGTCCGCGCTGACGACGCCGGTGCTCGCGTTGAACGCATAGTATTTGACCATGCTCATGTTCTTGTAGAGCACCGTGTCAAAGAAGTCCGGGTTCGGGTTGCTGCTGGTCGGCGCGTAGGCCAGCCCGCTTATGCCGCTAAAGGTGAATCCGTAGCGGGCCGTGAAGTTGTACGACGGATCCCACGCGACTTCCCACAGGTTGTCCTTGAACCAGACCACCGTCTTCGACGTCTTGACGACGTCCGACAGAAATGCGGCAGGAAGGGTGTTGTTGTAATAGTTCCCCAGGTAGAAAGTCGCCTGGTACTTTTCGACGGTTCCGGCCGTATAGCTGTCGACGGGCGCAAGCGTGACATTGGTGTTGAAATGGCCAAGCAGATTGCGCAGCATGATCGCGTAAGCCATGCCGAGCTTCGTGTACGGGTCGTTCGGTGGGGCGTCATAGAGCACGAGGACGTTCGCCGTGGTGGTCTGGGCGAGCACGGTGGACGGCATCTGGCCGAATGCGAATCCGAGCACCAGCACCCATGCGAGGATGAGCTTCTTCATTGTGATCTCCTTCGTGCTTAGTCGCGCTGAAAGTCGCCGTTGGCCCGACGATGTTTGCCTTCGTTGAAGGTCGGTCCCCTGCCATGCTCGCGCTCGGCATTCCGCTTCTCGTCTTCCGCCACGCCTGGCACGATCTCCGTCGCGACGGCCGCGCGCGGTGGCGGCTCGACGCGTTTGTGTGAGGCGGAAGCACCGGACGCTCCCGCGTTGCAAACGGGGCTCATCAATGCCGTCGCGGACAAGATCGCTGCACATGCCACGGCAAGCTTGAGTGGGGATTTCATTGGAGAACTCCTTTCACTGGTCTCTGCGTGAAAACCGGAGGTATGTCATCGGAACAACGCCTGGCCTGAGCATTGAATGTCTGGCGATCGCGAACCCTGGGGGACGTCGATGCCTGAAACAACCTCATACGAATTGCGCCACGCATCGTCACTCGCGTGACGACGGAACCGCCACCGGCGTCGGTCACGTCGCCCTGTGATGACCGCGACTGCACCCGCAAACGGCAGACACCCGATGCGTGTGTCGAGCGTGCAGCTGCGGCCCTCGTTTGCTCATCACACCGACCACACATGCATTAACGATGCCAGGCACCGTTCCACCGAAGCGGGCCGGCAACAGACGAAGGAGGACGACATCGCAACGCAAAAAAAACGTAACGCCAAAGAAACGCGCGGCGGCGATGCACGGTGGTACCGGCTCCAGGGATCATCGATGCCGGCAGGGGGAGAGGAAATGCATTTCGACTCTGCGCCTGGTTTGCGGCCGAGCCGGTGGGGTGAAAAATGCTATGGATCACGAATCGTGTGGCTCGACGGCCTGCATGTCAGAACGTTTCGATCCTGAGAATTTGCGCGGTTCCGTGAAGACGGTCCTGCCTGGCGCAATTCGCCTGTGGACAGGCGAACTTGTCGGAGAGCGTGAAACCTTTGTCGTATGACAAAAGACGATCTTCCTGCAATCGTCAATCAGCTACCAGGATGGCTTTCATCGCATGCGGTCATTTGGCGACGCGCCTCGGCAGCGTGGCCTGACGATACGACGGCCGTGACACGGCGGAGGTTGGCACTGAACACGGCCGGCCAGGCCATGCGGCCGAATACGTCCGCCGGAAAGTCGACGCACGCCCGCACCTTCGCCGACGCAGCCAGCCGTGCCGGATACACCGCCCACACGTTCGCGGGCTGCGCGACGCCGGGCAGCACCTGCACGAGTGCGCACGCTGTCGAGCAGCGTGCGCACGTCCCATAGCTAGCGCAGCACGATGCCGCGCCCCGATATCAGGCACGCATTCACGACGATCGCCTGTAGTAATGCTGCGCCAGCGCGACCCAATACCGGACACCGGCCGGGATGATTTCGTCGTTGAAATCGTATTTCGGGTGATGCAGCGACGGTGCCGCCGCGCCCTCCGGCGCATTGCCGATCAGCACGTAAGCGCCGGGCCGCTCCTCCAGCATGAAGCCGAAATCCTCCGACGTCATGTTCGGCGGCACGTCGCGGTACAGGCGTTCGCCACCGAACGTGTCGCCGATCACCGCCTCGCACAGCGCCGTCTCGGCCGGCGTGTTGACCGTCGCCGGGTAATACTGGAAAAACTCGACGTCGACCTGCGCGCCATACGCGCGCGCCAGCCCCTCGCACGTGAGCTGCACGTCTGTCTGCAGTTTCTGCTGCAACGCGGACGACAGCGTGCGAATCGTCCCGCGCAGCTCGACGCTGTCCGGAATGACGTTGTCCGTCGTGCCCGCATGGATCATGCAGACGGAAATGACCGCAGGGTCCACGGGATCCTTGTGCCGCGCGGCGATGGTCTGACACTGCAGCACCATCGAACACGCGAGCGGAACGGGATCGATGCCCAGATGCGGCTGCGCCGCGTGCGCGCCCTTGCCGGTCACCTTGATCCTGAAGCGCGAGCCCGCGGCCATGATCGGGCCGGTACGCAATCCGAAATGCCCGGCAGGCAAGCCGGGCCAGTTGTGCATGCCGAACACCGCTTCGGTCGGGTATTGCTCGAACAGCCCGTCGTCGATCATCTTGCGCGCGCCCGCGCCGCCCTCTTCGCCCGGCTGAAACACGAAATGAACGGCACCCGGCAATGGCGGCAGCTCCTTCAGGATGCGCGCGGCGCCGAGCAACATGACGGTATGGCCGTCGTGCCCGCATGCGTGCATGATCCCGTGCGTGCACGATGCGTGCGCGAAGTCGTTGGCTTCCTGGATCGGCAGTGCATCCAGATCCGCACGCAGCACGATGCCGCGCGCCGGGTCCACACCGGGCAGGCTCGCGACGACGCCCGTACCGCCCAGCCCACGCGATACCGCATAGCCGAGCGCGTCGAGCTCGCGGGCTACGACGTCGGCGGTCCGGTGTTCTTCGAATCGCAGCTCGGGATGCGCATGCAGATCGCGCCGCAGCCTTGCCCAGTGCGCGTGATGCGCTTGCAGCGACGTATCGGGAATGACAGGTTTTTCCAATTTCGGCACCTTCCGAAAGTAAGCGGCTTCCAGTCCGTGCTGCCGCCGCGTTCGCACGCAGCGGCTGCGTCAGTCGTAAAAGCCGATGATCGACTTGATTTCCATGTAGTCCTCCATCCCTTCGATCCCGTACTCGCGGCCGTTGCCCGACTGCTTGTAGCCGCCGAACGGCGCCTGCGGATCCCATGCCGGATAGTTCAAGTGCACCTGCCCTGCCCGGATGCGGGCGGCCACCGCGCGCACGCTTTCGTGGTCGCTGCCCTGCACATGCGCGCCGAGCCCGTACACCGTGTCGTTCGCAATGGCGATCGCTTCTTCCACCGTGTCGTAGGGAAGGATCGCCAGGACCGGACCAAAAATCTCCTGTTGCGCGATCGTCATGTCGGTGCGCACGTCGGAAAAAATGGTCGGCCGCGCATAGAAGCCCCGATCGAATCCCGCCGGCCGCCCCGGGCCGCCGGCGATGAGCTTCGCCCGTTCGTCGATGCCTGCATCGATCATCTGCGCGACCCGCCCGAATTGCGCGCGATTGGCAAGCGGCCCATGCGTCGTCGCCTCGGCGAACGGATCGCCGACCACCAGCCGCTCCACTGCCGCGACGGCCAGCGCCTCGACCGCGCCGAGCGCGGCGCGCGGCACGATCATGCGGGTCGGTGCGCTGCACGACTGGCCCATGTTCCTGAACGCGGCGGCCACGCCGGGTGCGATCGCCTGCTGCAAGTCCGCATCCGGCAACACGATGTTGGGCGATTTGCCGCCGAGTTCCTGCGCGACGCGCTTGACGGTCGGCGCGGCTGCCTGCGCGACCAGCACGCCCGCGCGGGTCGATCCGGTAATCGACACCATGTCGACCTCCGGATGCGAAGAAAGCGCGGAGCCGACCTCCGCACCATTGCCGCTCACCAGGTTGAATACGCCTGCCGGCACCCCCGCGTCGGCGATCACTTCCGCAAACAGCAATGCGCTGAGCGGCGACAGCTCGCTGGGTTTCAGGACGACCGTACAACCGGCCGCGAGCGCCGGGCCGACCTTCGCGGTGATCTGGTAGATCGGCCAGTTCCACGGCGTGATCAGCGCGCACACGCCGATCGGCTCGCGCACGATCGCGGTCGTCCCGCGTCGGGAAACGAACGGATAGCGCGCGAGATTGTCGCGCGCGACCCGGATATGCTCGGCCGCGAGCGGCACGTGCGCGGCGCGCGCATAGGCGATCGGCGCACCCATCTCGGTGGCCAGCGCCGTGGCGAACAGTTCCGCCCGCTCCAGCATCAACGTGTGGATGCGATCGAGCAGCGCGGCGCGCGCCTGCGGCGAAGTGGCCGACCACCGTTCGAACGCACGGCGCGCGGCGGTGACGGCCCGGTCGGCGTCACGTGCGCTGCCGAGCGGGATGTCGCACACCGTGTCCTCGGTGGACGGGCACACGACCGCGAACCGGTCGCCGCCGTCGGGCAGGACCCAGTCGCCGTCGATGAAGAAACGATCCAGCCTGCCGGCTTGCATCAGGTGACGAACGGGGGAAATGACGGATGAATTCATTGCAGGATGTCCTTGAGGCGGTGCTGCACGCCCGCGAACGGCACGAACGACGGTCTGCCGAAGCGGTCGGATATAACGGGCCGATCGAAGCTTGTCGACGGGTTGAGATGGGCGCATCCTTCGACCGTCCGTCGACGATTCGCGCCATCGGCATGACCACGGTCCGCGCCGTGGCCGCCATCGCCCCGCGTACTAGAAATCCGCGACCTTGCCCCACGCGGAATCGCTGAACCGTTCCGGCCGATACGGCACCGGGTCGACCAGCGGTTGCGCACCGGTCGCGAGATCCGCGATCAGATGCCCGGCGCCCGGCCCGATGCCGAAGCCGTGACCGGAAAAGCCCGCGGCAAGGATCAGCCCCGGCACACCCGGCACTTCGCCGATGCCCGGCACGCCGTCCGGCGTGCTGTCGACGAAGCCGGCCCATGCGTGCGTGATCTTCGCGTCGCGAAGTTCGGGAAACAGTTCGGCGGCGCGGCGGTGGGTCTCGTTGACCGTCGGCATGTCCGGTTTCGGATCCAGAATGCGTACCGCCTCCATCGGCGTCGGTTCATCGAGCCGCCAGCGCTTCAGCGTTTCATGCCCGCCGCGCACGCCTTCGAGCCAGCCCGGCAGAAGATTGCGCCAGCGCTTCGCGAACATCGGCAAGAACTGCGGCGCGAATCGCAGGAACTGCGGCGTCACGTCCACGCGCGCGCGACCGCTGATCGCCAGCGCGTAGCGTCCGTCGCTGCGGCGCGTCACGGACACACCGGACGTATACATCGCATCCGGCAGCGGATGCTCGACAGGCGACACGCTCAGGATCGACTGACGGATCGACGCCTGCGGAAAGCGGATGCCGAGCTGGCGGCAGAACGACGACGCCCATGCGCCGCCGGCAAGCACGACCGTCCTGGTCTTGATGACGCCGGCCTCCGTGACGACGCCGCCGACACGCCCGCCCTCGAGTTCGATGCCGCGCGCCGCGCAGTGCTGGTGGACACTGCCGCCGAGCTTCATCAGTGCGGCGGCGACGGCCGGTGCGGCCTTCTCCGGGTCGGCCGTGCCGTCGGTCGGCGAAAAGACGCCGCCTTTCCACGTCCGCCCGGTCGCATGCCCGCGCTCGGTGGCCTGCTTGCGGTCGAGCATGTATGTCGTCACGCCCGCGGTCTTCGCGAACTCGCCCCAGTTGGCCCAGCGCGACAGCTCGGCCTCGTCGTTACTCAGATACAACAGCCCGCAGCGATGAAAGCCGGTGTCTTCGCCGGATTCGGCGGCGAATCGTTCCCACAGATCGATGCTCTTGCTCGCCATCGGCAATTCGCGTTCGTCGCGGTTCTGCTGCCGGCACCAGCCCCAGTTGCGGCTCGACTGCTCGGCGCCGATTCGCCCCTTCTCGACGAGCGCGACCGATACCCCGCGCCGGGCCAGGTAATAGGCGGTAAAGACGCCGATGATGCCGCCGCCGATCACGACGACGTCGGCCGATGCCGGCGGCGTGGGCGAGGTTTCTATAAGGCGCAGCGGTGGGGACATGGTCAGTCTCGTTCGGTTGAGGCACGTACGTTCTGCACGACGTAAAACTTCGCGACGCGTTCGCTGCTTTCCCACCCGATCGATACGCCGCGCGGCACGAACAGCGCATCGCCAGTGCCGAGCGACAGCACGCTGCCGTCGGGGGCGGCGAATCGCACGCTGCCGGCCAGCAGGAGCATGAACTCGTTGACGCGATGCGGGCGAACGATCCGGTGATAGGGCGTCGAATCCCACGTACCGGCGCAATACCCGGCGCCGTCGTCGAGGAACACGTTGTCGCTGCGGCATTGCGGTGCGGGGCCGAGCAGCACCTCGGGCGGCAGCGATGCGGAAGGCTTGAAGTCGGCGTCGGCCCGCAGCGGAAACAGGCCATGTTTCGTCGGCGTCGTGCACGCGGCTGCGCAGAACATCAACAACACGCGCGATTCCGCGGTGATGCGAAGCGCCGTGCCGGCGCCGATGACTGCCCCTTCCCCCGGCCCGAGCACCAGCGGCGCGGCCCCGGCCGCTTCGAGCGTCAGCTCGCCTTCGATGACCGCGATCGTTTCGATGTGCGGAAAGCGCGCCACGTCGAGTTCGCCGACGAAGGCGATACGTCCCGCGGCCATCGAGTCGGGCCCTTCCCAGGCGATCTCCCGATGTCGCGCAAAAGGATCGCCCTCGCCGAATGCCTGCTTGCGGAACGAGGTGGAACAAGGCGCGCCGTCGGCACGATGCAACACGAAAGCTGCGGTCATTTCTGCTCCTCTGCAGTGCGCGGCGGCCGGATCGAAAAACCGTCGCGCAATATTGGAAATCTCCGTTCGCCGGCGAACCCGCCGGAATCCCGTCAGGTGTGCACGCCGCCCGCACTTGCGCCCGCGCGGCGTTCGGTGTGCGCGCGCGCCGACGTCGTGCGCGCCGATGCACCGCCCGGTCGCGCGACCACGCAATCGCGCGGCGTGATCCCGAGCACCCGCCGAAAATGCCGGCAAAGATGGCTCTGGTCGAAGAACCCGACGTCGGTCGCGACGACCGACGGCGCCACACCGGCGCGCAACAGGTCCTGCGCGCGCCGCACCCGGACGAGGCACAGATACCGGTGCGGGGACAACCCGGTTTCGCTGCGAAAGCGCGCGGTGAAACGCGATACGCTCAACCCGGCCACCGCCGCGAGCGTGTCGAGATTCAGCGGCTGCGCGAACGACGCGTCGATCGTGCGCAGCACATCGCCGATCGCCGGCGAGACGGGCCGCGCGACGCGCGGTGTGCATGGCGTCGTGTCTTCGACCGAATCGTGAATCAGGTCGAGCATGCTGGCAGTCCTCATGTCGCCGCCTGCGGTGTCACGGCCGGCGAGGCGACGCCCGCTGACGGGCAAACGAAACGCGCTTTCATGTTGAATTCTCCCCGGCGCCCGCTTCAGTGCAGGAAATCCTGCACCCGGTAATACGCGCCGACGAACGGCAGGAACCACGCGTGCCCGAAATGTCCGGGCATCGCCGGCCAGTCGAGCTCGCGCCACGGATTCGAGGCCGTCGCGCCATACAGCACGTCGGCCATGACGCGGCCCATGTGCACCGACATCTGCACGCCGTGGCCGCTGTAGCCCATCGAGTAATAGAGTCCGTCGTGCTGGCCCGCGCGCGGCAGCCGGTCGGCGGTGATGTCCACCAGCCCGCCCCAGCAGTAGTCGAGCCGGACGTCGGCCAGTTCCGGGAAATAGCCGGCCATGCCGGCGCGCAGGATGTCGCCGCTTTTCGCGTCGGAGCGCGGGCTCGACATCGCGAAGCGGGCGCGGCCGCCGAACAGCAGCCGGTTGTCGGGCGTCACGCGGAAGTAGTTGCCGATCTGGCGCGACGTCACGTACGCACGGCGATGCGGGAACAGCCGGTTCAACTGCGCGTCGGCGAGCGGCTCGGTCACGACGATGAAGCTGCCGACCGGCGCGATGCGCCGCCGGAACCATCCGAACGGGCCGTGCTGCGATGCGCCGGTCGCGACGAGCACGCGATCGGCGACGATCCTGCCGCGCGCGCAGGTAATCGCGTGCCGCTCGCCGTCGAGCCGGTCCAGCTGCGTGACGGCCGCATGCTCGTAGACGCGTGCACCCGCGCGCACCGCCGCGTGCGCAAGCCCGACACCGAACTTGCCCATGTGCATCTGCGCACCGTTGCGCTGCAAGAGTCCGCCGTAGAAGCCGTCGGACGCGACTTCATCGCGAATCCGCTCGGGTTCGATCAGTTCGATGTCCGGATCGACGTCGCGCCGCAACGCGTCGAACGTCTTCGCCAGCCCCGCGAAATGCTGCGGCTTCGCGGCGAGCTTCAGCTTGCCCGCGCGCCGGAAATCGCAGTCGATCGCGTGTTCGGCGACGATCGTCTCGACGCTCTTCACCGCGCTTTCGTATGCGCGATAGAACTGCTTCGCCGGCTCCGCGCCCATGCGCGCGGCCAATGACGCGTAATCCTGCGCGACGCCCGTGTTGCACTGGCCGCCGTTGCGGCCGGACGCTTCGCCCGCGACCTGCGCGGCTTCGAGCACGACCACCGATACGCCGCGCTGCGCCAGCGCGAGCGCCGCCGACAAGCCGGTAAAGCCGCCGCCGATCACGACCACGTCGGCGCGCCCTTCGACGGGGCCCTCGCAGCCCGCGCGAAATGCGGGACGGGTATCCAGCCAGTACGATTCGAATTTCATCGGGTCCTTCTCGAGCTTGTTGGCGACGACGATTGGCTGCCGTTCACGGGAAATCATTTAATCACCATCAAAAACCGCAGTTGCCGCGTATTCGCGCACGGCACGCGCGCAAATCGCCGTTTTGCGCGACCGCCGCAGCAGACTATGCGGTGCACCGGCCGCCACGTCGCGCGCGCCGAACGGCGGCGTGTCGCGCATTACAGCTGCACGGGCTGCCCGGGCGCGGCACCCGCCTGCGTCGGCTCGGCCTGGAAGCGCGCCAGGTCTTCCTCGTTGCGATGGCACAGCACCTGCGCGCCGTTGTCGAGCTTGCGCAGCACCGGTGGCGTCCGGTTGCAGAGGCCGTCCACCCGCATCGCGCAGCGCGACAGGAACGGACACAGCTCGCCGTCGTCCGCGCGCTCGCCGATCGGCACCAGCGGCCGATGGCAGCGCTCGGCCGCATCGTCGAGCCAGCCCGCGCGCAGCTCCGGCGCGGACGACACGAGCAGGTGCGAATACGGGTGATAAGGCGGCGCGCACAATGCGTCGCGGCTGCCCGTCTCGACGCGGCGGCCCGCATACAGCACGACGATGTCGTCGCTGATCGCGCGCACCTTCGCGATGTCGTGCGTGATGAACACGTAGGACACGCCGAGCTTCGCCTGCAGGTCGCGCAGCAGGTCCATGATCGCGGCGCCGACCACGGTGTCGAGCGCCGACGTGACTTCGTCGCACAGGATCAGGTCGGGTTCGGCCGCGAGCGCACGCGCGAGGTTCACGCGCTGCTTCTGCCCGCCCGACAGCTCGCCGGTGCGCCGCGCGGCCACCGCCTGCGGCAGCCGCACGAGTTCGAGCAGCTCCGCGACGCGCTGCCGCGCACGCGCGCCCTTGATCCCGTGGTAGAACGCGAGCGGCCGCGCGAGCGTGCGCTCGACGGTATGCACCGGATTGAGCGCGGTGTCGGCGTTCTGGAACACGATCTGCACCCGCCGGTGCTGCTCCTTGGTGCGCTTGCCGATATCGCGCGCGAGCGGCTCGCCGTCGAGCAGGATCTTCCCGGCCGCCGCCGGCACCAGGCCCGCGATCACCTTGGCGAGCGTCGTCTTGCCGGAGCCCGATTCGCCGATCACGCCGACCGTCTGTCCGCGCCCGATGCGCAGGTCGACTTCGTTCAGGATCAGCTTCGTGGGCCAGCCCTTCGCGTTGCGGCCGCCGTAGCCGGCGACCGCGCCGCGCACCTCGAGCAACGGCGCCGGGTCGGCCGGCGCCGGTTTGCCGTCGCGTTGCGCATCGTTCGGCGTGACCGCCGCGATCAGGCTCTGCGTGTACGGGTGCGCCGGCGCATGCAGGATCTGTTCGGTGTCGCCCGTCTCGCGGATCACGCCGTCGCTCAGCACGACGATCCGGTCGGCCATCTGCGCGACCACGGCCAGGTCGTGCGACACGTAGACCGCGCTCATCCCGTAGCGCCGGATCACGCTCTTGAACGCCTGCAGCACGTCGATCTGCGTGGTGACGTCGAGCGCCGTGGTCGGTTCGTCGAGAATCACGAGCTCCGGATCGGTGATCAGCGCCATCGCGGCCATCAGCCGCTGCAACTGCCCGCCCGACACCTGGTGCGGATAGCGCTTGCCGATCGTCTCCGGCTCCGGCAGCGCGAGCGCGCGGAACAGCTCGACCGCCTTTGCCTGCGCATCGCGCTTCGACATCGTCCGGTGAATCAGCGCGCTCTCGATCACCTGGTCGAGGATCGTGCGTGACGGGTTGAACGAGGCAGCCGCGCTCTGCGCGATATACGCGACCTTGCGGCCGCGCAGCGCGGCCAGGCCCGACGCCGACAGCCTGCAGACGTCCGTGCCGCCGATCTTCACCGAGCCTCCGGCAATCCGGCAGCCGGTGCGCGCGTGGCCCATCAGCGACAGCGCGATCGTCGTCTTGCCCGAGCCGGATTCGCCGATCAGCGCGAGCACCTCGCCGCGCCCGATCTCGAAGTCGACGTCGTGGACGATCGTCGTTTCCGCGGCGCCCGGGCGACCGCCGACAACGCGCAGCCCGCGCACCTCGACGAGCGGAGTCGATTGATCTCGCATCAGTGTTCTCCGGCGGCCGCGGCCGCGCCCTTGCGGCGGCCGCGATGCGGCAGACCGTCGATCAACAGGTTGACGCCCACCGTCAGGATCGCGATCGCGACCGCGGGCATGATCGCGACAGCCGAACCGTCGCCGAGGCTCGCGATATTCTCGCGCACGAGCGAGCCAAGGTCCGCATACGGCGGCTGCACGCCGAGCCCGAGAAAGCTCAGGCCGCTCAGCAGCAGCACGACGAACGTGAAGCGCAGGCCCGTGTCGGCGAGCATCGGATGAATCATGTTCGGCAGCATCTCGACGCACGCGATGTACAGCGCGCTCTCGCCGCGCGCCTTCGCGACCTGCACGAATTCGAGCGTGCTGATGTTGACCGCCAGCGCGCGCGCGATCCGGTACGAGCCCGGCATGTAGCTGACCGCGGCGGTCAGGACCAGCAGCGGCAGCGACGAGCCGAACGCGGCGACGAACATCAGCGCGAACATCTTCGACGGAATCGACGTGAGCGCGTCGAGCAGCCGGCTCATCGTCTCGTCGACCGCGCGGCCCGACACGGTCGCGAGCAGCCCGAGCGTCGTGCCGGTCAGCGCGGCGAGCAGCACCGCGGCGAGCGCGAGCAGCACGGTCAGACGCGTGCCGTACAGGATCCGGCTCAGCATGTCGCGGCCGAGGAAGTCGGAGCCGAACGGCAGCTTCGCGCTGAACCGCGCGAACACGTCCGGCGTGACGATCGCGCCCACGTCGTGCGGCGCGAGCAGCGGGGCGAACACCGCGATGAACAGCATCAGCCCGACCATCGACAGGCCGACACGGCCGCCGGCCGTCAATTCGATGCGTGCGGAACGGCGCTTACGCGGCTGGTCGGGGGCCGGGGCGGCGGGCGGCGTCGCGCCGCCCCACGGCGGGCGCGGTTCGCCGGACGGCGGCAGCGTGTTGCTGCGTTGAACGGGGTCGGTCGGGTGCATGGGCGGCATCTCGGAAGAAGGACGGGACGGTCAGGTCCGCAGTCGCGGGTTCGACACGATCGAGCACAGGTCGGCGAACAGCACGAGCGTCAGGTAGGCGACGCAGAAGATCATCGTGCACGCCTGGACCAGCGGGAAATCGCGGTTGCTGACGGCATCGACCATCAGGCTCGCGAGGCCCGGATAGTTGAAGATCGTCTCGACGACGATCAC
The DNA here is from genome assembly GCF_024704855.1 of Burkholderia sp. HAN2018. NCBI lineage: Bacteria > Pseudomonadati > Pseudomonadota > Betaproteobacteria > Burkholderiales > Burkholderiaceae > Burkholderia > Burkholderia sp. HAN2018. The sequence goes on from NZ_QOBB01000004.1 coordinate 87,697, forward strand.
GCCGCCGAGCAGATACGACAGGCTCAACGCGATCGCATTGGCGATCGGGCCGATCGCGTTCGGCAACGCATGGCGCAGCACGACGCGTGCGGGGCTCGCGCCCTTGAGCACGGCCATCTCGACATACGACGCGCTCAACTGCTCGATCACCGCGGCGCGCGTCATGCGTGCCATCTGCGCGATCACGACCGCGCACAGCGTCAGCACCGGCATCGCATACGCACGCAGGAAATCGTGCAGGCTTTCGATCTCGCCGCTGTACGACAACGCGGACAGCCAGCGCAGCTTCACGGCGAACACGAGCACGGCGACGGTCGCGATCAGGAATTCCGGCGTCGCGACGAGCGACAGCGTGCCGAGGCTGATCACGCGGTCGACCAGCGACTCGCGCTTGACCGCCGCGAGGATGCCGAGCAGCAGCGCGATCGGCACCGACACGGCGGTCGTGATCGCCGCAAGCGTGAGCGACTTCGGCAGGCGTCCGCCGATCATCTCCGACACCGGCATGTCGCCGGACAGCGAACGGCCGAAATCGCCGTGCATCAGGCCGGCGAGCCAGTGCGCGTAACGCACGTGCGCGGGCATGTCGAGGCCGAACTGCTGGCGCAGCGCGGCAACCGTCTCCGGTGTCGCCGACTGGCCGAGCGCGGCCTGCGCGGCGTCGCCGGGCAGCAGGTTCGTGATCGTGAAGATGATCGCGGACACGATCAGCAACGTCAGCGCGGTGACCGCGATGCGTCGGACGATCAGGCCGATGAGAATTCGGTTCATGAAGCGACACTCCCGAAAAGGCCGCGCGTGGCCGGCGCGGTCGCCCGCACCGGCCGCAAAGCGGCCGCCAGCAACGACGTCACGCGTTCCACCACACGTGCTCGGCGAACATGAAGCCCATCATCCCGCCGGTCGGGATCGAACCGAGACCGGCGAGGCGCTTGTCATAACCGTCGAGGAAGCTGATGAAGGCCGGAATGCCGACCCGCCCCTGCTGCGACACGATCACCTGCATGTCGCCGTACATCTGCTTGCGCTTCGCGTCGTCGGTTTCCGAACGCGCGGCGAGCAGCAGCTGGTCGAACTTCGCGTTCTTCCAGCCCGACTCGTTCCACGGCGCATCCGACTTGAAGAACTGCGTGAACAGCACGTCGGCGCTCGAGCGCGGGTTGATGTTGCCGAAGGTGAGCGGGTGCTTCATCCAGTGGTTCGACCAGTAGCCGTCGGGCGACGCACGATTGACCTGCAGGTTCAGCCCGATCTTCTGGCCGGCCTGCTGCAGCAGCACGGCCATCTCGACCGACCCGTTCGCGTCGGACGTCGCATACATCGGCGGCAGCGTGACGCCCAGCGCGCCCGCCTTCTGGAGCAGGAATTTCGCCTTGTCCGGATCGTGCGCGCGCTGCGGCAGCGACGCGTTGAAGTAACGATGCCCCGGCGGAATCGGCTGGTCGTTGCCGATCACCGAGTAGCCGCGGAACACCGCCGAGCGGATCTGCTCGCGATCGAACAGGTACTTCATCCCTTCGACGAAATCGGGATTCGAGACGATCGGGTTGTCGCTGCGCATGATCAGGTCGGTGTAGAGGCCCGACTTGGTTTCCTTCAGCGCGTAGCCCGGCGTCGACGAGACCCGCTGCGTCGAGCGCGGATCGATCGCGTTGATCAGATGCACGTCGCCCGACAGCAGCGCGTTCAGGCGCGCGGCGCTGTCGCCGATACCGATCAGCTCGATCTCGTCGAGATACGGCCGGCCCGGCTTGAAGTAGCTGTCGTTGCGCACGCCGACGGTCGACACGCCCGGCTTGAACGACTTGAGCTTGTAAGGGCCGCAACCGATGCCGGTGCTGAAGTCGGTCGTGCCGTCCTTGACGATCACGAGCTGCGGCGTCGCGAGAATCACCGGCAGATCGGCATTCGCGCTGACCAGCGTGAGCGTGACTTCGTCCGGGCCGCTCGCCTTCGCGTCGGCGAACTGGTCGGCGAGCGGCTTGACCTTCGATGCGGTGGCGGCGTTCTTGTGGCGCATCAGCGAATACACCACGTCGGCCGGGCCGACCGACTTGCCGTCGTGGAACGTGACGCCCTTGCGCAGCTTGATGACCCACGTCTTCGCATCGGTGGTCTGCAGCGACTCGGCGAGGTTCATCTGCGGCGTCAGGCTCGCGTCGAGCTGCGTGAGGCCGCTGTAGAACATGAAGAAGCGAATGTAGTCGGCGCCGGTCGAGCCCTTGGCCGGGTCGAGCGTATCGGCCGTCGAACCGGATTCGTTCGCGACCCGGATCTTGCCGCCGCGTTTCGCCGCGGGCGCCGCGAATGCGCTCGCGGGGTTCATCAGGAGTCCGCCGGCGCCGGCGGCCATCATGCCGCTCGCCGCCATGACCTTCATCATGTCGCGGCGAGTGAAACCACCGTTGCCGCCGCCGTTGTCGATATCGTCGCTCATCCGAACTGCTCCTGACTGTTGAAAGTGGGTCCTGGGGTCCAGCGTGATTCGAGAAACCCGCCGCGCCCGCCTGCTGGTGGCGAGCCCGACGTCATGCATATGGAATTCATTTAAGCATCGCCAAAATGCGGTTTGTCGCGATTCGGGCCGCCCGCACGATACGAATCGACCGTTTTGAGCCGCCCGCGCAGCATGAATTGCTGCGTGCGCCCACGTGTCGCCGTGTACCCGGCGGCGTGTCGCGGCGGCTGCCCAACCCGTGTCGATGCAGGAAATCGTAAGGCCGCAGCCGCCGCAGATTGCGCCGACAAAATTGTCCGTTCGGCATCCGGCGCGCGTTTGGCACACGCAAACCGCACGTTTGTGTCGAATGCGTGTCCGCATGCCGATGACGGCTGAAACGCACGGTGTATTGCGGCAGATCGCCGCATGCACGGGCGTCGACGGTGGGGATCGCGACGGGACGTCGCGCAGGAAAGTTCAGAAGAATGCCGCTCGATCGGAACGGCTTGGCGGGAAGACGGGAGGATGACGGGACCGCCGGGAAACCGGACCCGTGCAGTCGTGCAGTCGTCAGGCAGCGAGCCGGAATACCGATACGGCGGCCCGCAGGCGCGCCGCCTGCTCGTCCAGCGACGAAGCGGCCGCCGCCGCCTGCTCGACGAGCGCGGCGTTCTGCTGGGTGACTTCGTCCATTTGCGCGACCGCCAGCCCGATCTGTTCGATGCCGGTGCTTTGCTCGGCCGACGCCGCCGAAATCTCGCCCATGATGTCGGCCACCCGGTCGATCGACCGGACGATCTCCGTCATGCGCTCGCCGGCCGTCTCGACGAGCCGGCTGCCGCTGCCGGCCCGCTCGACCGACGCGTCGATCAAGCCCTTGATGTCCTTCGCGGCCGCGGCGCTGCGTTGCGCGAGCGAGCGGACTTCCGACGCGACGACGGCGAACCCGCGCCCCTCCTCGCCGGCCCGCGCGGCTTCCACCGCGGCGTTGAGCGCGAGAATGTTGGTCTGGAATGCGATGCTTTCGATCACGACGGTAATGTCGGCGATCCGCACCGACCCATCCGAGATCTGCCGCATCGTTTCGACGACCGCCTGCACGGCGGCGCCGCCGAGTTCGGTCGCATCCTTGGCCTGGGCCACGAGCGCATTCGCCTGGCGCGCGTTGTCGGCGTTCTGTTTGACCGTGGACGTGATCTGCTCCATGCTCGCCGCCGTTTCCTGCAGCGACGCGGCCTGCTGCTCCGTGCGCTGCGACAGATCCAGGTTGCCTTGCGCGATTTCGCCGGTGCCGGTGGCGATCGAATGGGTCGTGGTCTGGATCTCGGCGATGGTGTCGGTCAGCCGCGCCTTCATGTCGCCCAGCGCGACGAGCAGGCTGCCGGGCGCGGCGTGCGCCGTATCGAACTGCACGTCCAGTTCGCCGGCCGCGATGCGGGCGGCGATCTGCGTCGCATGCGCGGGCTCGCCGCCCAGCGTGCGCCTGACGCTGCGCAGCACGCCCCAGGCGATGGCCGCGAGCGCCGCGGCGATGACGAGCGCGACGGCGCCGAGCGCCATCGCGAGCCGGGCAAACGCCGCGTTGATGTCGTCGTAGAAAAATCCGGTGCCGATCCACCAGTTCCAGTCCGGAATCGCGACCACGCCCTGCAGCTTCGGCTCCAGGTCCGCGTCCGGGCTACGCTTGATCAGCACGTCGACGAGCGCGAAATGCGCCTGCGCCATCCCCGCGCGGTACGCCTCGCTGTCGGTCATGCCGCTGGTCGTGCGGTTGCCTTTCGCGCGCGTGCCGATGAATTTCGCGTTCGGGTGCACGAGGTTGACGCCGTCGGACGTCGTGACCCAGAAGTAGCTCTTCGAATTCGCGTTGAGCGCGGCCAGCGCGGCCTTGGCCTGCTGCTGCGCCTGCTCCTGCGTGAGCGTGCCGCTCGTCTGCAGCGCGCGATACGAATCGACCAGATGCTCGGCCTTGGTCAGCAGAATGACGATCTCATCGCGGCGGCTGTCGATCAGCGCGTCGCGCAGCGTGTGCAGCGACAACGCGGCGAGCAGGACGACGCCGAGCAGCGCCGCGGCGACGAGCATCAGCAGTTTGGTGGACAACTTCATGCGGGGGCCTCGAAATATTAACCGTTCGGTACATATATCGGCCGGGGCGGCCCCGCCTTGAACGACTCGATATCGGTAATTACCCTCGTTTCGTACGCTGATCGAACGCGTGACGGGGCGCGCCGGCATCGCGGCCGCGTCCCGTCGTGCGATGGATCGGCCGGCCCCGGCGGCTTACAGGCCGAGCTGCGTCGCGAGATGGCCGATATCCGACACTTCGTAGTAGTTGTAGAACGGCGTGCCCGGCTCGTGGCCGCGATTGACGAACGCCTTGTGCTTGATGCCCAGATCCTCGGCCGTCATCAGGTCGTAGCGCAGGCTCGACGACACGTGCAGCACGTCCTCGGGCTTGCAGCCGAGCTTGCCGAACATGTACTCGAAGCCCTGCATCCGCGGCTTGTACGACTGCGCCTGCTGCGCGGTGAACACCGCATGGAACGGCGCGCCGAGCTTGTCGACGTTGCTCATGATCTGCTCGTCCATTGCGTTCGACAGGATCACGAGCTTGTACTTCGTCGCGAGTCGCGACAGGCCCGCCGGCACGTCCGGATGCGGGCCCCACGTCGGCACCGCATGATAGAAGCGCTCGGCCTCGGCCTCGTCGAACTTCACGCCGACTCGCGCGCAGGTGCGCCGGATCGCGTTGACGACGACGTCGCGGTACGGCTTCCACGCGCCGAGTACCTCGTCGAGCCGGTAAGCGGCGAACGCACGCACGAAATCCTCCATCGCGACCGGCGAGAGCCGGTCCGCGTAGATCTCGCGCGCCAGGTCCGCCATCTGGAAGCGGGTCAGCGTGCCGTAGCAGTCGAACGTGATGTACTTCGGTTCAAATTGGATCATGGTGACGTCCTGTCGGTGTGAAGCCCCGGCAGGGCCGGGGACGGGCTGGGTGGTATGAAATTGAATCAAGGCAAAAAACCCGGCGCACGTCGTTCGACGCCGCCCAAAACGCAGAATCGCCGCGTGTTGCGCGGCGCGGGCAGCACGATCTGCGGCGCTTGCCGGCGCGCGCCCGCCGCACCGGCGGGGCGGCTCGCCGGCAAGCGGCCGCGACACCGGTGTTTTCATCGTAGTGCCGTTCCCACAGCAGGCGCTGTCGGATTGACGGGCCTCGGCGGCACGATCCGCGCGTTCGCACGCGCCGATCGAGCCGGTTTGCGTCGATCTTGCACGGCCGCCCGCCGTCGCAGGAAAACAGGCGAATCATCCTATCCGTGCCGCGGTGTCGCTGGCAGAGTCGATATGTCATTCCTACCCATCCGGAGTCCAGCGTGTCCGATCTCAACCCTTCCCGCACGCTTATTTATCGTCGGTTCGCCGAAACCGACCTGCCCGCCGCGCATCGTCTGTCGGAAGCAGTCAAGTGGCCGCACCGGCTCGACGACTGGCGCTTCGTGCTCCAGCTCGGCGACGGCTTCGTCGCCGAGGACGAAACCGGCATCGTCGGTACCGCGCTCGGCTGGCGCTTCGGCGAAGCGCACGCGTCGCTCGGCATGGTCATCGTGTCGCCCGAGCACCAGGGCCGCGGCATTGGGCGCGAACTGCTCACCCGCGTGGTCGACAGCTTCGGCACGCGAACCATTTTTCTGCACGCGACGCCGGCCGGCGAGCCGCTGTACGCGAAATTCGGGTTCGAGGTGATCGATACGATCGACCAGCACCAGGGTGCCGCCTTCCAGCCGCCGCTGATATCGCTGCCGCCCGGCGAGCGCCTGCGGCCCATCGGCGCAAACGACGGCCCGCGACTTGCCGCGCTCGCCTCGCGGGCCGCGGGTTATCGGCGCGACGAGGTGATCGAGGCGCTGCTCGGCGTCGCGAACGGCATCGCACTCGATCGCGACGGCGAACTGCTCGGCTTCGCGCTGTTCCGCCGCTTCGGCCGCGGCCACGCGATCGGCCCGGTAGTTGCGCCGGACGCGCAGCGCGCGCAGGCGCTGATCAGCCACTGGCTCGCGCTGCACGAAGGGAAGTTCGTGCGGCTCGACGTGCCGGGCGACAGCGGGCTGTCCGACTGGCTGCAGGGGCTCGGTCTGCCGCGCGTCGATACCGTCGTCGCCATGGCGCGCGGCGCAACGCCCGCTCGCGACCCGGCGCTGCGCGCGTTCGCGATCGTGAACCAGGCCCTTGGTTGAGCGGTACCGACGATGAGCTTTCTCTACAAGGCCGACCCGGTGCGCGGTGCGCAATGGGCACAGCGCTTCGCGCAACAGGCGCCCGAGCTTCCGTTCCGGATCTGGCCGGACCTCGGCGATCCTGAAGCCGTCCGTTATCTCGCCGCGTGGCAGCCGCCCGACGATCCGGCCACGCTGCTGCCGAATCTCGAAGTCGTGTTCTCGGTCGGCGCCGGCATCGATCAGTTCGACCTGTCGCGTGTGCCTGCGCATATCCCGGTCGTGCGGATGATCGAGCCCGGCATCGTCGAAGGCATGGTCGAATACGTGACGCAGGCCGTGCTGACGATCCACCGCGACCTGCTCGACTACACGGCGCAGCAGCGCTCGCAAGTGTGGCGCGAGCAGCCGGTGCGCGCGGCCGCATCGCGGCGCGTCGGCGTGCTCGGGCTCGGCACGCTCGGCCAGGCCGTGCTCGATACGCTGCGCCGCTTCGGCTTCCCGTGCGCCGGCTGGAGCCGCACGCCGCGCACGCTCGACGGCATCGACTGCTACGCGGGCGACGCGGCACTCGACGCGTTCCTCGCCCGCACCGACATCCTGATCTGCCTGCTCCCGCTCACCGACGGCACGCGCGGGCTGCTCGGCGCACGCGTGTTCGATGCGCTGCCGGCGGGCGCGTCGCTCGTGCAGGTCGGGCGCGGCCCGCAGCTCGACGAAGCCGCGCTGCTCGCGGGGCTCGCGAGCGGCCGGCTCGACAGCGCGATCCTCGATGTGACGGACCCCGAACCGTTGCCGGCCGGCCATCCGTTCTGGACGCACCCGCGCATCCGGATCACGCCGCACATCGCGAGCGCGACGCGGCCGGACACCGCGGTCGAGGCCGTGCTCGCGAACCTCGCGCGGCATCGCGCGGGGCAGCCGATGATCGGCGTCGTCGATCGCGCGCGCGGTTACTGACGCGTGCGCCCGGCCCGGCGGGGCGCGCAGCAGAAAATGCCGAAGCGCCCCGCACAAACGCCGCGTTCGTATGTTTCAGAGTGCAAATTGAAAACGCATGAGGACGGCTCGCCCGGTAGCATGAACTCATCGCTGACACCCGACGAGAGTCCCGCCCTGCCATGAACCACGCCGCGCTGATCGAAGCTGATCGTCAACACCTGATCCACCCCGTCGTCAACTATCGTGCGCACGAGGCGCGCGGCGTCACCATGCTCGAATCCGCCGACGGCGTGTTCCTGCGCGACGCCGACGGCCATACGCTGCTCGATGCGTTCTCGGGCCTGTGGTGCGTCAACGTCGGCTACGGCCGCGACAGCATCGTGAAGGCCGCCGCCGAGCAGATGGCGAAACTGCCCTACGCGACCGGCTATTTCCATTTCGGCTCGCAGCCCGCGATCGAGCTGGCCGAACGGCTCGCGGCGCTCGCGCCGCCGTCGCTGAACCGCGTGTACTTCACGCTCGGCGGCTCGGACGCGATCGATTCCGCGGTGCGCTTCATCACGCACTATTTCAACGCGACAGGCCGCCCGTCGAAGAAGCAGATGATTGCGCTCGAGCGCGGTTATCACGGCTCGTCGTCGATCGGCGCGGGCCTCACCGCGCTGCCCGCGTTCCACCGCCATTTCGACCTGCCGCGCGCGGACCAGCACCACATCCCGTCGCCCTACCCGTACCGCCATCCGCTCGGCGGCGATCCGCAGGCGCTGATCGCCGCGTCGGTGGCCGCGCTGGAAGCCAAGGTTGCCGAACTCGGCGCCGACAACGTCGCCGCGTTCTTCTGCGAACCCGTGCAGGGTTCCGGCGGCGTGATCGTGCCGCCGGCCGGCTGGCTGAAGGCGATGCGCGACGCGTGCCGGCGCCTCGGCATCCTGTTCGTCGCCGACGAGGTGATCACCGGCTTCGGCCGCACGGGCCCGCTGTTCGCGTGCGAGACCGAACAGGTCGATCCGGACCTGATGACCGTCGCGAAGGGGCTGACGGCCGGCTATGCGCCGATGGGCGCGGTGCTGATGTCCGACGAAATCTACGAAGGGATCGCGGGCAGCCGTGCGGAGTCGGCCGTGGTCGGGCACGGCCATACGTATTCCGCGCACCCGGTCAGCGCGGCGATCGGCCTCGAGGTGCTGAAGCTCTATCACGAAGGCGGGCTGCTCGCGAACGGCCAGGCGCTGGCGCCGCGCTTCGCGGCGGGGCTCGATGCGCTGCGCGCGCATCCGCTCGTCGGCGACGCGCGGTCGGCCGGCCTGCTCGGCGCACTCGAGCTGGTCGCCGACAAGGCGCACAAGACGCGCTTCGACGCGGCGCTGAACGTGCCGGACAAGATCGCGGCGGCGGCCTACGCGAACGGCGTGGTGTTTCGCGCGTTCGGCGACGGCGTGCTCGGCTTCGCGCCGGCGCTGAGCTTCACCGCGGGCGAGTTCGACCTGATGTTCGAACGCGTGCGCAAGACGCTCGACGACGTGCTGGCCGATCCGGGCGTGCAGCGCGCCCTCGACACCGCGCACGCGCAGCCGGCCTGACCGGCCGAGGGAAAGCCGGGCTTGTGGCGGCCATCGTTCGACTCTAAAGTAACCGGACATTCCATTTTTCCGACTCACGTGAACATGACGGACAGCAAGCTGGATCGCATCGACCTGCGCATCCTCTCCCAGTTGCAGAAGCGCGGCCGCATGACCAACGTCGAGCTGGCGGATGCGGTCGGGCTGTCGCCGAGCCCCTGCCTGATCCGCGTGAAGCGGCTCGAGAAGGCCGGCTACATCGGCGGCTACGGCGCGCACATCCAGCTCGAGAAGCTCGGCGACGTGCAGGTCGTGTTCACCGAGGTCACGCTGGCCGACCACCGGCGCGAGGACTTCGACCGCTTCGTCGCGGCGATCCGCAACGTCGACGAGATCGTCGAATGCCACCTCGCGAGCGGCGGCTACGACTATCTGCTGAAGTTCATCACGCGCAGCGTCAGCCATTACCAGACGATCGTCGAAGGGCTGCTCGAGCAGAACATCGGCATCGAGAAGTATTTCAGTTACGTGATCATCAAATCGCCGTTCGTCAAACGGCACTACCCGCTCGAATCGCTGTTCGGCGAACGTCACTGACGGACGGCGCGCGGCAACCCCGAACGCGGCAACGTGCTGTCCGCGCGGGGTAGTCGCGCGCCCGCGCCTCCGCCGACCCGCTTCATCCAAGGACCTGTCATGCCGCTTACGCTGTCCCGAACCGAACTCGTTCGCACCGCCAACCTGATCGACGGAACGTGGC